>NZ_FUKJ01000093.1 GCF_900163745.1 Crenothrix polyspora | reverse complement strand
ATAAGCTGGCGGGGGCAAACTGCAAACTGGGGGTTTGCCCCAACCTAACGCCATCATCCACAGGCCGAACCGAGCGCCCTAAGCGTGGCTTGTGGCGATAAAAGCATTCCAGTTGGCGCATGGCGGCGTAGAACCCAAACTTATAAGGTTCTTCAGCCAGCGCTTTTAAGAGATCTACACCAGATCCCGTGTTCCCGTGCGTACCGGCCATCGCATTATTTCCCCCCGTTCTCGGCTTTTTATCAGCACTTGGGTAAAACTGTTAATAGAAACATATTTGCAAAAAAATTTTTCCAGTACCGCGCCCAATAAAAACCCACCGGCACCGGAAAAAACTGATTCATCTAAAGTCACCGTAATCTCTAAGCCACGGCCAAAACACATAGGGCCTGGGATAGGAATCCGCATGGTCACCGACCGGCTTTCTACTGCCACTACTCCCTCTATTTGTTTGGCAATCGTGGCTTCGGCAAAATCGCCATAAAGACGCAACAATTCCCTAAGGGCAACTGCCCCCTGTTTAGCATCGTTATCGATGACGCTTAAATAATTTAACGATAAATGGCTGATAAGCCGCCAAGCATATTCCCCTTCGGCTTTTGAGGTTTTAGGGTTGGACGGTTTGACCAAGCACCGCACCGAAACCACAGGGGCGCTAATCTCTAAGGTAAAATCGGTATGGCCTTCGCCTAACACCAATAATAGCGGTAAATCCCTATTGGTACATAACGCCGTGACCCCCAGTTGCTTCAAGTCACTGAGGTAGGGCGTATTGCTGCTATCGACCAAAGACACAAAAACCTCATGCCCTAAGTAAGCCTCTTTTAATTTATCTGTACTGCTGACACCTTCAAGGCTGGGCTGCCGTTGCACGGTATAGTAAGCAAAACTGTCATTGTTGCCCGCTTGGCGCATGGAATAAAACGGATGGAAGATTTGCTCTACCGCGCTGCCGGTACGGTAACCGGCCACTTCTGTAATCGTGTGGACTTCATAATCATGAAGTGCGGTATTGTCGACAATCACCTGGAATTCCGTACTGCGGTGACTTAAATGAATACGATCGGCGCGTTTTTCTAAAAGATTAATCGCCGGGGTGCAATACAACACAAAATTATCCTGTTTGACCAATTCTTCTAATTCTGGCTTGGCGCTATCCAATAAAATGACAATTTCTAGGCTAGTACCGGTACAGCACTTTAATACCGGCTGCAAACCCACCAACTGAAAAAACATAAACCGCTGCGGCAAGCTGAAATATTCTTGCAACAACCGATAACCGTGAAAAGAAGGCGGTGTATACGGCAATAAAGCCTGTTGTGGTTGGAAACCTAAAGCCTGTATCGCATGAGTCAGCGTTTCTCGCCACGCAGGGCTTTGTTCGGGTGGTTGCACCACCACAGCTATTGCGTGGCCAAATATCAGCTCATACAACTGCGCCGGTAACGACCCAATACCATGTAAATAAATAGGCAATTTATTGAGGGCCAATTGTTGCAGAGGTAAATCCAATACGGTGTCCAAACGCAAACGTAGGGCGGCTTTGACGTTTCTGTTGTCAGTACCTGCGTAACGTAACGCGGCCCCCAACGGTAGATAATTCGCTTCCGTGATTTGTAACGGCCATAATTCCACCTGATCGGCGGTACGGAATTCACATTTGGCACGGCCTTTAATACCGGCATAACTGAACAAACGGGTGTGTTTAGGGATTAAAGAACCTTGTTCGCTGACCCCGCCTTGTAAATCCGGTTTCAATTGCACCACGGTCATAGACGGCAGCGGTGCCAGATAGTGGGGGTACACCATCTGCAATAAATTTTGGGTGAAATCGGGAAATTCGGCTTCCATTTTCAGCTGGATACGGGCGGTCAGAAACGCAAAACTTTCTAACAAGCGTTCCACATACGGATCGTCACAACTGATGTCACCTAAATCCAATCGCCCCGCAATATCGGGGTGCAACTGTGCAAATTCCTTGCCCATTTCTCTAATGAACTGTAATTCCCGCTGGTAATGGTCGAGAAATCTGGGGT
This sequence comes from Crenothrix polyspora, assembly GCF_900163745.1. GTDB lineage: Bacteria > Pseudomonadota > Gammaproteobacteria > Methylococcales > Methylomonadaceae > Crenothrix > Crenothrix polyspora_B. Next base: position 956 of record NZ_FUKJ01000093.1, on the reverse strand, counting down.
TCATGACCGTTGACCTGTAGACTGATAATCAGCAACCGAAACATTGCCATCTTCCAACTGAAATTCAGTCCGTAAATGCAGATGCAAAGGCAACGGCTCTACCGCCAATTCGCCTTCGATTTCAAAGGCCAAGGCATTGTGATTAAACAATGTCCTATCCGCCAGCACGCGCACCACTAGAGATTTTCGGATGATGCGCGGTTCAAAATTCAAGATGACTTGCTTCAACAGCCGCTCCATTTGCACAGGATCAAAACCGGATACGGTCTTGCCGGTCAAATCGGGCATACCGTAATTAAGCACCGAACGGGCAACTTCTGGATAGTCATTCAACTGTTCTTGCGGTGAAAACTGGCTGGTATTAAACAGCCAATCCAGATCTCTTTTCACACAAGCACGAATTTCTTGCAAAGAGGAAGCCGCTGCTACCGTCGCTAAAATATCGCTCAACTGCTCACGGGCTTGCTCAAGTTGTGCTTTTAATTGCCGCTGATCTTGGTTAGCATCCTGAGGAGCGGAATCACTCTCACGCGGCAGTTTGGCCAAAGCCGTTTCCAACTCTTGTACCGTTTGCTTTTGTACGCGCAAGGAATTATTAAGCGGATCGTCATCGGTCAGGCGATCCAGCAAGGAGGGCAATAATCGTACCTTAGGAAACGTTTTAACCACCGGTCGTTTCCTGAGCAGTGTCAGACACAACATTAAAATGAATGGAACGCACATCCAAGAGCGAATAGTCGGCCGTATCCGTGGTCAGTATTTTTTGCCCGCGACCTAAAAATAATTCTTCGTCATAGCCATCCCACACCGTTTTACGGCTCAGGGCTAATAAAGCATCCTCACTTTGATAAGAACCTGGATAACGCGTAGGGATAACGCCATAATACTCGCCGCCGTTCGTCCAGGTAAAATGCGCCGGTAACCAAACCACATCGCGTAAATCTGTCGGTGGCTCA
>NZ_FUKJ01000294.1 GCF_900163745.1 Crenothrix polyspora | reverse complement strand
GATCATGGTAATTCCAGCTGAACGCCCAACCAAAGCGTACTACAGTCAGTTCTAGAACGATCAGCCACACACCGCGCGTGAGTAAATAACTGGCGAGTTGCCATGCTGTCATAGCGTGGCGCACTGTAGAGAGATAGGCACTGACTCCGGTCAAGAACACGAAAGTCGGCGCACAGTAGTGGGTGATCCAACGGGTGAGAAACAGTGCGGCACTGGTTTGGTTCAGGTCGGTAGGTGAGAACGGCGCATTAGAGAAGAAATCGCGGGTATGGTCCAGCGCCATCAAGGCCATCACCAGTCCGCGCATCAAGTCGATAGCTTCCAGGCGCTGCAGGACGGGGCTGCGTTCGACACCCGCAGAAACGCTGCGTAAAGCAACGGTTTGTTTCGGTTCTGTAATCATCTGCAATGTATCTTAGTGACCTGAAACGAGTGCTTATCCAAGCCTGTTTTTTCACTAAGGCGGGACAAGCAACAAATCTTACCCTGTCCCGCGTTAAGTTGAAAGCCGTTCTCGACCGAAGCCTACTGTCTACATCAGAATACTTTCATGATACCGCCAAGTACCTGGTAACCGAAAGGCTGTGGATTAGTCACAGGGACTTCAACAGCACCCAGTAAATACCAGTTTTGACCTACGTGGGTACGAAAACCCGGTGTCAGTGACACAAAAGTTCCGCTGTTTTTGGCACGGTTGTCTATCGCCTGGCTGACATTGGTTGATAAATACCAGACCATGTCACCGAATGGCGTGAAATCGTGCGGTGTCATGTAGTAACCGACTGCCAAATTGGCATCAAACGTTGTCCGCGCACCGGTTTTGCTAATATCACCACTGTATGGGATGGTAAAGCCGGCACCGCCGCGCACTACCAAGCCCTTCCACGCATTCGCCCAAAACTGGTACTGCGGCGTGATGGAAGCGACATTGTTGCCGTTAAAACTGTTGCCCGTAGGCGCACGAAAAGTCAAATTAAACGATTGTGTTACGTCTTTGGATTCGGAAAGAATGACGCGAGGCGTAATTTTCAGGTCACCAAAATTGGTCTGAGCCTCACTACCACCGCCCCGATTCGAGACCATAGGAATATCAGTCTGAATCTCAAAGCGCTGATTAAGCGGCGTATAGTTGACAAGGTTGCCGGTATAACCATCATTGTTATTGGCACCATGTTGCCAACCGAAGACGGCAATGCCTAATCGGTAGAAGACACCATCATAGGCGTTAAGCCAACCTTGGCGCGGTGCGCCACCGCTGCCATTCGGGGGGCTAGCCCATGGTTTGTTCCAGCCTTCGCTAAACAGGTCAGTGTATTTCAGATCCTGCCACTTCGAAGGGTCAGAGTAAACATCGCCTGTTATTGACTCGACTACGGTATCTTTGAAGCTGTAATCTTTATCTGCCTGGGTCGATACCGTTTGGGTGTCAAAATTATCCTGGGCGCTGATCTCGCTATTGGCGACGGATAGGGCAATACCAAAACACAGTATTGTATAAAAGTTGCTTTGAGTTTTTTTTCCAATTTGTTGTGTCACTATAACTTCTCCCGTAACAATTAAAGGTTTGTCAATTCAATTCACGTTTCGATTATTTGCTACTGTTACAAATAAACAACGAATATTGAAAAAATAGCTGACAGTATGCGTACAAGCTGGATGAAACTCAAGTAGAAAATTGTTTTTTTAACGGATAAGATCAGCGGACTTTTGTGTAAAAATTAAATAAACTTCTGACATTGGCTGTTTGTTTACGAATAAAAGACTTTGTTTTTAAATGAATTCGCCAAAAATAAACTAATAAAAAACCAACGATACACGTCCTACATTATGTAACCCGCGCAACAAAAAATAACATTACTGCTGAATTTGGGACACTTTTACGTTGCTCCATACTGAGGCAATAAAGTCAGCCGTCATGGTTGGCATACCCGCACCAATCCATTGCACAATAAGCTGGGCAACATTCGGATAACTGACTTGCACGGCGTGATCATCGTATAACCACGCCGCAACGATTTTGGAATCAAGCTCAAACATGGTTTGTCCAAAATTCAGTTGCTGCAGGGCAAAAGCATTTGAGAGCTGTTCCATTTGTGAATGTAGCGGTTTGGCCAGAATTTTTTTACCCGCCTGTAACGCTTCACTGGCCAATTCAAAACCGGCACTGGTAATAATACCGGCACAATCGTAAAAATCCCGTCTAAAGCCATCGCGTGATAGTGGCTTACACTGAATATGCCTTAAACGACTGATCTCATTAGCCGAGGTATACACATGGAAATCAAAATCAACAAACGGCTTTAAAAACTTCATAACGGCCTGATGTTCTTCAAAAGGCAAATACACAATAATTTTTTTCTTGTTGATACTGGCGGCTGGTTCTGGCGTTTCGATAATAGGCGGCAAAATCGGTTGATTAAAATGATGCCAATGTAAACCGATTCCTACGTCTACTGGCGCAAAATATTTCATGACCGTATTAGCGATGGGATCTGCGCCCGTTTTTGGGATGTCGTAATTAAATGCGTATTGATGGCCTATGCCTAAAACGGGCTTATGACATCGTTTGGCTGCCCACGCAGTAACCGGCTCAAAATCGCTTATGATAAGATCATAATCCGTTAAATCCAGCGCCGTGACATCTTTATAAAATTGAATGGGCTTAGCCTGTACAGCGGTTTTAATATACTGCACCTGTCCTTTATGCAGACTAAAGGTTAAGCCGGATTTGGCAAGATACCGCTGGAAAATCTCCATATCAAAATAATGCGCCGTGTCTTTACCGGTAAACAGAAAAGTAACGTCCGCACCTGCGTAATAAAGCTCTTTTGCCATGACACGGGCACGGGTAATATGACCGTTTCCCGTGCCCTGTACGCCGTAGAATATTTTCATAGCGCCAACAGATATAAACTTAAATAAGCGATACCTGTCCCCATAGCCGCGCCAATCACTACGTCACTGGGAAAATGCACGCCCAACAACACGCGCGAAAAACCGATACATATCGACCATCCATACAACGGCAATGCCAGCACAGGCCAAAATTCGCCGCCTAAAGTCGCCATCATAAACGCGGCTGAAGTATGGCCAGATGGAAAGCTGAATTGATCGCTGGGCACAATAAAACTTTGAAAATTGTTTAACGCCGCCTGGGGGCGATTGCGCTTTAAGCTGTTTTTTAGAACAAAATATAAGGGTCGTTCAAGCAAAAAAGCGGCCAATACCACCTGAACAAACGCATTGCCTATACCCGCTTGCCAAATCACAGCTATAACGATTACGACATACAAAAAGCCATCACCGGTTTTGGAAATCAACCGGCACAAATAGTACAAAGGCTCGTACAAACAGACATTAACAAAACGCATAAAAATACTAATGTCATAGCGTTGAATTGTGTATAAAAGCTTCATATTGAGCACCCACGGTTGAAAGTCATAAAGTATTTTCTTCATCTGCACGTTGAGCAGATTAAAAGAGTAATATGACAACAATATGAAGATTCATTGACAGTTCTGTGACAACATAACGCATACTACCGACTGAGCTATTTATTTCAGCCGTTACCCGTTGATTTTCCCATCATCGCCAAAAACCAAACAAAAAATTATGCAAATTCAGTGGTATCCCGGACACATGTGCAAAGCCGGCAAAGAGATTAAAGACATCTTGCCGAACGTTGATGTCATCATTGAGGTTATTGATGCCCGCATTCCGTTTAGCAGCCAAAATCCCCTGTTAGCAGAACTACGCGGTAATAAACCCTGTATTAAAGTCTTCACTAAAAGCGATCTGGCTGATGCCGGTGTAACCGCGCAATGGCAAGCTTATTTGGAGCAGGAACAAGGTATAAAAACCTTGGCAGTCAGTACCGATCACCCGGAAAAAATACGCCAACTCATCGAGCTATGTCACAAGATGTACCCTAATGTCTCGGCGGCTAACAAACGCACGCAAGTGTTGATTATGGGAATTCCGAATGTCGGCAAATCGACGCTGATTAATATTTTGGCCGAACGGATTATTGCCAAAACCGGCAACGAACCCGCTATTACCAAGGGTCAACAGCGTATTAACATTGGTGAAGATATTGTGTTATGGGATACGCCAGGCATGTTGTGGCCCAATATTGAAAACCGGCATAGCGGTTATCGTCTCGCCATTACCGGCGCGATTAAAGACACCGCGATAGATCATTTGGACATTGTGATGGTGGCGGCAGAATATTTGTTACAACACTACCCCGATGCACTTATGGAACGCTTTCAACTCGATACGCTACCCGAAAATGAGCACGCTTTACTGGTGGCTATTGGCACACATCGCGGTTGTCTTCGTACTGGCGGCGCTATTGAGATGGATAGGGTCGCCAAAATTTTTCTTACCGAATTTCGCGCGGGTTTGTTGGGTAAAATCAGCCTGGAAACCCCACAGATGATGGAGCAAGAACTGATTGAAGTGGCACTTATCCGTGAACAAAAAGCCGCCAAAAAATTGCTGCGCAAGCAAAAGTTTGTAGGTAATAAGGCGACTGAAGGTAAGTTAGAAAAATAGATAAGGAACGCACAAGGAATAACTTGGGCAAGTTTGTTATGGTCTAATAATCTTGGACACAGTTTAGAGTGAAATTTAAATTGTTCAACTTATTTCATGCACGTTCCTTATTAAAACCTGTCGCTGATTATGCCGTACCAAGGCTTCATACCAGACGATTGGTTCTTTCAATGCGTCAATCAGTGCTCTACACAGATCGACCCATTTCAAGAAACGGCGGCACTCACAATATCCACTGTTGCCAACAATTGCGCTTCGGGCGTATAAAAATGCGGTGATAGACGTAGGCCACCACCTCGTTCAGCCGCTATAACAGTGTGCTGTTTAAAAGCCTCTAAAATACGCCGGTTATTTTCTTTGCCCGCATCAAAAGTTAAAATGCCTATTTTTTTTATCAGGGCAATTCTAAGCTGACAATCGCTTTTAAAATCATCATGTAGTTTGGGTCTGGCAGAAGGCTATGGATTAACTTGAAATCTACGGGAGCGACCGTTATTCTAAGTCACTGATTTTAGATTGGGGGTAGGCAATGAAAAGTGAATGGGGTCGTAAGCCAAGCTGTGCAAGGTCGGTAATCTGTGTGCATGGCATTTTATCCAGTAGTGATAAATTTTGGCGGCATTTCAATGAGCCGTACTGGCCTAGTCAGTGGATAAAAAGCCATGACTCCTGAAAAATCGAAAGCACCACGGGTTTTTATCAGTTACCGCCACGTTAAACCGGATGAAGATTTAGCCTTGGCCATCGAGCAAAAATTAACCGGCGAGGGTTGTAAAGTATTTGTAGATCGCAGGATGCTGATAGGTACCGAATGGGCGACCGAAATCGACCGGCAACTTAACGCTGCGGATTTTTTTGTGGTGTTGTTATCGTCGGAATCCATACGGAGCGACATGGTACGCCAGGAGATAAAACTTGCCCACGAATTAAAACAGCAAGCCAAGCTTCGCATTTTACCTATACGTGTCGATTTTACCGGTGCGTTGCCCTACGATTTGGGTGGCTATCTAAATCCGTTACAGTATGTTGTCTGGCAGCAAGGGCAATCGTTTCATGAGATTACCGAAACCCTGCACTTAGCGATTCGCAATGCCAGGGAATTGCCGCATGTTGGCCGAACTGGGGGCGATTCGCTGGCTGAGATACAGGAATTGCACGATGTCACGGAAAAACGCGGTGCGCCTTTGCCACAAATCGATCCTCGTGTACTGGAATTGGCTTTGGAACGTGGTGCTATGGCCTGTCATTCGCCTTTTTACGTGCGTAGGACTGCCGATGATGAAATGGAGCGACTTTTGAATCGTCGGGGCACGACGACGATTGTTAAAGGTGCGCGGCAAATGGGCAAAAGTTCATTATTGGTGCGCAGTGACGCGTATGCAAAAAATAAGGGTTGTTTGGTGTGTTACATTGACTTTCAGCGGCTGGACGAGGCGCAACTCAAGGATCTCAACAGTTTGCTGCGCTATCTGATGCACCGTTTGGCACGGGATTTAAAGACAACGCGCAAACCGGAAGATTACTGGAACGAGTATCTGGGCGCAAAGGATAGCGCCACAGATTTCATGGAAGATGCGGTACTGGCTGACCCCAACAAACAAGTGGTATTAATGCTGGATGAAGCAGACCGAGTATTTAAATACGACTACCGGAACGATTTTTTTGCCTTGCTGCGCTTTTGGACTAACCGGCGAGCTGACTCCCAAATTTGGGAGCGCTGTAATCTGGTAGTGGCCAACGCCACCGATCCCGTACTGTGGATAGACGACATTAACCAATCGCCGTTTAACATTGGCTATGCCATTCTCCTGGAAGATTTTGATGACCTGCAATTTAATGATTTAGCTCAGCGCTATGGTTTGTCGCTTGCCGATGCAGAATTAGAAAGCATCCGTGCGCTAATTGGCGGCCATCCGTTTTTGGTGCGGCAAGCCTTGTATTTGTTGGCAAGCGGTATGACGTGGCGTGATCTGGAAACCAGAGCCATACGGCAGGATGGGCCTTTCGGCGATCATTTAAAACGGCTTTCAGGACTGTTGTTGACGCGCGAGGCTTTACGCAGGGCAATATTACAAATCCTGAGGGGAAGCACCTGTGATGATGAACACAGTTTTCAGCGTTTGTTTACCGCCGGTTTGGTGGTGGGTGCGTCACGGCACGAGGTGCGCCTGCGCTGTCGATTGTATGAACTTTATTTTGGTATCAACCTATGAATGAATCCACGCCAGGTGACAACCACGCCAATGATTTTTTCCAAACCAGCGGCACGCTGAAAGCCAACGCGCCCAGTTATATAGCACGCTCGGCAGATAACGAGTTATACGATAGTGTATTGGCAGGGGCTTATGTCTATGTGCTTACCCCTAGGCAAATGGGTAAATCCAGCTTAATGACCCGTACCGCTGCACGCTTACGCGCAGAAGGCGTACACGTAGCCGTACTGGATTTAACCGGCATAGGCGGCGATGCCAAATCGATGACTGCTGATGAATGGTATTACGCATTGGCAAATAAAATGCTGCGGGAACTGGGAATGTCTTTTACGTTAGGGGCATGGTGGCAAGAACAAGTGATGTTACCGCCGCTTAACCGCCTGATGAATTTCTTCCAGGATGTGGTATTGGTTCAGGTAGATGGAAAAGTGGTGGTGTTTGTTGATGAAATCGACACCACCATTAAATTGCCGTTCAGTGATGATTTTTTCGCCGCCATCCGCGCCTGTTTTAATGCCAGGGCCAATCAAACTGCCTTCGACCACCTGTGTTTTGTGTTATTGGGCGTTGCCAGCCCTGCGGATTTAATCCGCGATCCGACACGTACACCGTTTAATATTGGCCAGCGTATTGACCTTGCTGATTTTAATTTCTCCCAGGCGCAGCATTTTATTAAAGGCTTACACGATGGCGTGAATGGCGAGCCATTACTCAGGCGCGTATTGCATTGGACGAATGGCCACCCGTTTTTAACGCAAAAACTGTGTGCAGAAGTGTTGAAAGCGTTCCAGGCCGACGAAAAGCCGGAGGCCTGTGTGGATAGGGTTGTGAATACCGAGTTTTTAGGCGTAGGGAAAAAGACCAAAGAAGACCATCTCAAAGTAATTGACGACCGGCTCAGCCAGGCAGAAAACCGCCTGGCCATACTGAATGTCTACGCCAAGGTACGCAAAGGCAAAAAAGTCCAAGACCAACCTCAATCCCCCATCCATTCCGCCCTAAAGCTGTCCGGTTTAGTGAAAACCGATGACCAGGGCAAGCTGATAGTACGTAATGAAATTTACAAACAGGTGTTTGATGCCCGATGGATTAAACGATTAAAACCGTCCCGCTGGAAGCAACGTGTTGCGGTGGGTAGCTTGGTGATAACGGCGGCAGCGTTAAGTTGGTGGCTAGCTACGCAGCAACTGACCTTGCAATCGGCTAAAGGCATTGTTTTGGCGTGGGTTGGTATTGCTTATCCAGAGCCGGAAGTGGTGGAAATACCAGCCGGTAGTTTTATGATGGGTTCACCTATGGAAGAAAAAGATCGAGGAGAGGATGAAGTGCAGCATCCGGTTACTATTAGCCAGCCTTTTTTAATGGGTGTGCATGAAGTGACTTTTGATGAATACGACGTGTTTGCTGTTTTAATTAACCATGATGGCGGTTGTGCAGATAAGCATGAGGTAAAAAGACCGACCGATTACGGCATGGGACGTGGTTTACGACCTGCGGTTGACGTGAGCTGGGAAGATGCCAACTGCTATGCCGAATGGTTAACCAAAAATACCAAAAAACCTTACCGCTTACCAACTGAAGCAGAATGGGAATATGCGGCGCGGGCGGGTACGGACACGCCGTTTGCATTTGGAGAAAATATTACACCAGAGCAAGTCAATTACAATGGTGAATATCCTTATGCCAACGGTACAAAAGGTTTGAATCGGGGAAATACCTTGCCGGTAAAATCGTTACCAGCTAATAAGTGGGGACTTTATGATATGCACGGCAATGTGTGGGAATGGTGTTCGGATTGGTACGGGGATTATCCAACGGGCACGGTGATTAACCCTACTGGGTCAGAAACAGGCTCTAGCCGCGTGTTGCGCGGCGGTTCTTGGGACTACAACGCACTGGACACGCGTTCTGCTTTCCGCAACTACTACACGCCGGGTGGCCGGTACAACGGCTTAGGTTTCCGGCTAGCCCTAGGTCAACTGGCCAAGACAGG
>NZ_FUKJ01000019.1 GCF_900163745.1 Crenothrix polyspora | reverse complement strand
CAGGCCGCAGAAATCGGGAGAATCCATAAAAAGGCAGCTTGATTTTTGGCTATGGTGTTGATTCAAGCAATTGAATTTTTTCAGGGCTAAGATTATCTTTATCGACTCTTTGACGTGATACCCATGAACCTAAGTTGAAATCTTGATATTTTAATTTACCATGAGCTCTCGCATGACCCTGTTCTTCAACATAATTCAACAACAACCCATACCAAAAATGCCAAGAAGCCGTTGTTATTTCAACAATCCGCGCTTTTAACGCAGTCACAAATTGCTCGTCCACAGTACGCGGCAAAACAAACTCAAACTTTGAAAATCCACCGTTAAAACTGCCTTTATTTCTGCCTAACGAGATTCTAAAATTATCCAACTCTTCGGCAAGCACATCATCATGCGACCTTAACGCATTTAACACATCCCAAATCGGCTTATAACGACTCTGTTCCAGTTCCGCCTCAGCATTATCACTATCACCAATAAACACAGGAATAACAATAATACCGTGCGTTTTAGCCTCACTTTTCCGAATCGCCCGCCCCACCGCTTGCACAATATCAACCTGACTTTTGCGCGGATCAATAAAAGCTACACCATCCAAAGCAGGCACATCAACCCCTTCTGACAAACACCGCGCATTAGCCAGTAAGCCCCTTTCTGCACCGTAAAGCGTTTTCAACTGTTTAATTTTGCGGCTTCTTTCACCAGCACTCATTTTGCCAGAAACATAATCCGCCACCATCACACCAGTCGGTCTATGCTCTGCATCCACCCAATTCAGCACATTTAAATATTCGCTAGCAAAATCTTTGGCACGCTTCACCCTGCCATGAAAACTAATGACGCGCTTTAAATCATAATCTCGCATCACTTTCATCAAGCCGATGTAAGCCGCAAAGGTTTGAGCATCCGCTTCTATACCCGAATCCGTTTTAAGAAATTCGCGTTGGTCAATCCACGCTTTTATCATTGGGTCATCGACACCAACAATAATCACTTTGTAGTCGGTTAAAAGTTCGCGCTCAATGGCGGCACTAAAATTTAAACGATGGTGAACCCGTCCAAAAACCTGCTCATCATCCATACACGCCATGTCAACGCCTCTGCCTTCAGCGGCAGTTTTTACGGCGGTAGAAAAAACTCTAGGCGTAGCGGTCATAAACAATCTTTTCCGCGCTCTTATTTTTGCCTCATTCAACACGCAAGAAAAATCGTTTGAAACCTTACCCGCACAACGATGCGCTTCATCGGCAAAAACCACATCAAAAGCTGGAATGCTGGAGTTTTCTTGTGCTTTGGCAATCTGCGGCGAAGATTGATAAGTGGAGAAAATAACTTTATTACCCGAAGTCAGCAGAAATTTTTCAATCTCTTCATAATGGGTCGTGACAGGAAAACCAAGGTCTAAAGTATGAGAAATCGCTTCGTCTTCTTCTTTGCTGACGGAAGCATCAGAGCAAACACAAAGAAAGGTAAAATCTTCATTTTTAGCAAAACACCATTCCCTAAGCGTTTGGGAAAGCAAGCCCAGCGAAGGCAACAGCACCAACGTGTTTTGGGATTTTAACGCTTCTTTTATCCATAACGAGGTGAACGTTTTGCCCGTTCCGCAACACATAATTAGTTGACCTTTATCATCGGTTGCCAATCCATGAACAACATCGTCAATAGCTTCTGTTTGGTGGGGTCTGGGTGTCGGTTTTTCTCTTTGCTTTACCTGATTTAGATTTTCAGGGTCCGCAGGAAACTCAACATTGGATTCCTCTAAATGTGTTAAAAGAATGCAAACCGTTGGTTTTTCTTGGGCTTTAATCACTTGTTCCGCACCGCCACCTAACTGGTTGGTGGTGGCAACAAGAATACGCCCTGTTATCTGCTTACGATTGGATTCTGAAAGAAACGAATCAATATCTGTTTTCTTTAGGGAGTAATCAGGATGATAACATTTGGACTGAACTGCCCAATGCGTGCCGTCTTTGAACAAACAAACCAGATCAATCCCTCTATCTCTACCCCATTTTTGCGGATAATCATTCCATAACCAGACTTTATCAACCTTGGACTTCCATTCGGGATCATTCTCTAAAAACCATCGGGTGATTCTTTCAAATTGCTCGCCCCTTTTATTAGAGTCAATGGAAAGAGAATTAAAAAGATTATTAAAGGAGGTCATAGAGTAATGCTATGTAGATAATGAATTGAAGCCAAGTAGATACGCATTGCATACTAAAGCCTTCGGGTGAAAAAAGGTATGTTCAGCTTACCTTATATTTTGATTTTATCTTCTTTTGGTGCCAGAATCCCCGACTAATTATCAGGAGAATAACAGGAAAGCCGTGCGTACCAATCACACCTTATGTAATCCATAAAAAACAATAGGTTACAATTTTTTACGGAATAGCATTTTTAAATGCCAGATCGTTCCCACCGCTGGAATGCGTGGGAACGATATGATAATTACTTAGATTTATCATCAAAAACCAAAGGCTTTTCCTTAGCAATCTTCTTATGCCACAAGCCTTCGTGTGAAAAGCATTGCCAGCCCCATTGCAACCAGCTAAGCAAAGCCATCGCCAGCCAAAACGACCACACAAACATCAACAGGCGATAGACGATTAAAGGCACGGAAATAAGCGTTGCCGTAGGCAAGGTCGATAAACTGCGGTCCTGATACCAGTTTAACAAATAGGCCGAAGACTGATTGCCGGTAATTTGCATATCCGGTGATGCGCCTAACAGCCCCTGTCCAACAGCAAATAACATCACCCCCAAAGACACCAGCGTCAATACAGCGATTAAACTTTGCAAGGCATTGAAATAGCGTAACTGGCCAACGGGTTGACGAAAACGCCAGCCCAATAACATTAACCAGATAATCACAATACCCGCCAATTCAAGCGGAATCTGGCTAAGACCGATCAGCAACAAAAACCAGTGTCGGCTTTTTAACGGTGTCATCTGAATTTTGCCTAAACCAAAAGACAATATCGACAAAACAATCAACACTCCCCAAAACAACACCGCAGGGCCTAACTTTGGACCAAAGGCAAACAACAGCCAACGATTCTCGCCGAGAGTGACATGCAGATTACTGTTAACGCTGTCCCTGCCCAGATCAATTTGCGGCGTAGTCATCACGGTTTGCATGGCGATAGCTTCTTGCCAGTTGATCTGAACATCTTGTTTACCGGGATTAATCGGCAGCGTCAGTTTCCGGTTTTCCTGGCGAATCGGCAACGTTTGGCCGTTAATCATCACCGATTGCAATACCGCTTTTTCCGGCAACATCAAGGTGTGTTGCGTGCCTTGCGAACTACGCAAAGTGAATTTCAAAGTGGTATCCTGGCTACGGATACCGGGCGTTATCTGCACATCGCTGTTATCAATCGTTAACGTTTGGCCTTCTACCGATTGTGGGCGGGTAATTTGCAAGCTTAGTTTTTCACCCGGCCACGGATGCCATTCCGGTAGCCACTGGTTTTCACTCTGCAAGTGCATCATGGCTATGCCCGATGTTTCCACATGCCAGATAGGGCTAATATTAGCCTGCCACACCTCTACCCATTGCTCTGTTTGCGGCGCAACCAGAGACAGGGCATCGGATTTTTCCAAGGTCGATTCCCATTGCATCTCCGTTTGCTGTGCCGCCATATTGACTTCAACAAAGCCATTTTTAACGACAATACCCGGCGTGGTCACCGACTCGCCCACCAACAACGGAACACTGAGGATAATACCCGCATCGGCTGGCGATACCCGCACCATCTGGGTGACGACACGCCAATCCAAGCCTAATTGCAATTGCCGTTCAATCCTGACAAACGGCGGCAAGTTAATATTGGACAACTGCGCCGTGGCTGTGCCGGTGGTTTCTATCACCTTAGCAACACGGGTAAATTGCAGCTGATTTTCCACCTGGCCATTTTCTTGCAGGCCACTCACTTCCCAATCTGAATGTTCAACACTGACCTGATTGGCTTTTAAGATAAACGGCAAGGTAAAACTACCCAGCAACGGCGGTACACCCCGCAAAACAACTTGATGCCCCCCTTCGGGCAAATTAATCCACAAGCCATTATTGTCGCGATACAAGCCTTGTGCGGCTGCGCCATTGACAGTCACTTGATTGGGAAACCACTGTTCATAATCCACCGGCAAAGGAATAGCAACCGATTGCTGGGCATGAATATTCAGGGTAATCGTTAAGTCTTTGTCACTGATGACCACCTTCATATAGGGTATTTGAGCACAAGCAGGCACGCAGTCGGGCGCTTCCAGCAAGCGGGTTTTTAACTCATCCAGCACGGCTTGCTCAGGGAAATCGGCATGGGCTTTTTGCGTGGGCATTGCCGCCATCGGAAGCACTGAACACCACAGCAAAACCGGTAGCAAGGCCTTGAAATTAAATTTAAACTTATCCAGCACACCGAATAATACCAGCGCTAAAGTCAATACCAGCGCCACCCGCAGAAAATTAACCACCATACTCATCATGGGCGATAAATACCATAAATGCAGTTGTTGCTCGGCATTAACCGAACCATTCCATGACAACATGACTTTATGCCACTGCCACTGCGGTAAACCAGGACCCGTTTGTACTTTGGCTTTGGGATCGATGCGCTCAAAATCAGTCATCGCAGCCGCTTCAATTATCTTCTCACCTTCAGATTTATTACCCATTCGCATAGTCGTTTCAAACATTTTGTCCAATGTTCTACTTCTGCAATCTTCTTGAAGTTCTGCACTGGATTCCGTTTTACAAGGCTCAACTTTTGAGGCAATTGCATTGCACACAGCTTGGGAATTTCCACACATTGCTTTCATCTTCCGAGTAGATTCTGCTTCAGGGGCTACTGACATATCAGCTACGGCAGGTTGTCCGGACTGACTCTGTTTATACTCTGCCATAACAGGCGCTGATGCCGACTGAGCAACAGGCGATTGCACATAGTTAATGCCCTGTAAGGGATATTCTAATTGCGGATAAAGCCCTGTACGTACCTGCGCAATCATAAACGGTATGGCAATCAAAATTAAGGCCACCCCAAACACACGCTGGCAACTCTCCATAAATGTTAAAAACTTACTGGCGGGCAACACTTTAATCAGTGCGGTCGCGCCCAAAATAAATAACCAGACATAACGCGGCGCTTCCGGTTCATGCCAGATTAGCGCCAAGGTGACCAGGGCAAATACGCCCCAGCCGAGCGTAAACAATTTTGCGACAGCCAAGGCTGCAATCAGCACCAGAAAAAAATCCAGTAAATTCCAGCGTGAAAGCCAACTATCCGGCACGTTATCGACACCGGCAGCCGCCAATAAGCGCCAACCGGGAGGTAGATTCAATTCAGCACTGACATTACGAAAGCTTTGCTCCCAACCCACAGCGCTGATGTCACTGACACTGCCTAACACGCGGCTATCGGCATCAAGGTTGATAACGCCCTTTCGCACTTCCACGCCTTGCTTGCCAGAATCCGCCTGAAGGGTAATAAGCTGGTTATTACCATCCAGCATCACCTTGCCCAATTGGGTTTTTTGCAGGGCATTCAAACGCCAGTCGCGGGTCATGGTGCCAGTAATCACATCGTTAACGGTATAGCCTTCGCCATCAAAATTTAACCACAGCTTGCGGTTTAAATTAAGCTGATTGGGTTCAGGTTCAGGATCGCCGCTGCGGATGACTTTAAAGCCCATCATTTGGCCTTGGGTGATTTTATAGGTGGGCAAATGCTTCCATTCATCGGGCAAGTTGGTTTGGCTGGCATCGACAGTCGCCAATTTCTCGATTTCTACCACACGCAAATCAGGCCGCGCCTCAAACACCCATAATTCGGATTCTGGCCACTCGGCATTCACGGTATTAAAGGGGATGATCTTGATAACATTACGGCTACGGGCATTAATATCAATTTGCCATTGCCCTGGCCGCACTTGCAGCAATAACTGGCCATCCGGCTCTATTCGTGCGGGCAACGGGCTTTGCAGGCTTAGTGGAATAAAATCATCCAGCACCGGTTTGGGTAAACGTATTTCACGTTGTTCACCGGAAACATTCAACACCAAGCGTGTCACCACCCGCATTGGCACATCGTCACTGAAGTATCTAAACACCTGCACGTCCAGATTATTCTGGGTATTTTCGGATTTCTTTTGGCCAATGTCGTTTTCGGTTAACCACAGCTGGCCTTCCTTAATCACCGGTGCAGGCAACGGCTGGCCATTGATACGGACATTAATCAGGCCGGTATCTGAGGGGATGCTTAAATTTTCGGGGATGGTTTTCCATAAAAAATCGCCTTTGATGTCATAACTTCCGGCAGGCAGTTTGATGGATGGCACGCCATTTCGCTCCATCACCGGTGCAGTCCTGGCATTGACGGTGACATTCAGCGGCCAGCGTTTTTGATCGCCAGGCAAACTCACCCAGCTTTCCTGATAGACTTTCCAGTTGATGGCAAACGTGCCTTTGTCCGCTGCAAAATCCAAATGCAATTGCGTTGGCCAGCTACAGCGTTTTTGTTCATAGCTGTTGTACATAAAGGGACAGCCCAAATCGGGCGTATCTTTCAACACCCAATTCACCCACGGTTTAAGGGGTTCCGGAACCTGCTCCGGCTTTAATGGTGTCGCCTGAACACACGCTGCAAAAATAAAAACACCCAGCCATAACCAAAGCCTAAAACGCATAATACCCTCCTGATAACAGTGATATAGTCCAATCAACTTATTCTAGTTGTTAGCCGACTTAATAGAAAGCCCAGCACTCATATTTTGTAACCGTTCAGTCTCCCTCTTTAAAAAAGAGGGCGGTGAACACATACCATATTTTTAGCGTAACTACTCAGCCTTTCAAAATATAGGGTATAGCGTTTTTATCTATCCACGGAAAGCACAAAAAACACGGAAAAATGTCGATGTTTTTTTCGCAAAAAGAATGATTACCGAAAAATTTTTGTGTCTTTTGTGTTTTCCGTGGACTTTTTTAACATCTACTAAGTAGTTACTTTTTAGCTTACCTATGATTCGCTTTTATTGCTAATATTCCAACTCTTAAAGCACTTTTATAAAGCTGCTCTCCAAGACAAAACGATTTTTTAATGGCAGTATCTGTACCTTAATTATGGATTGAAGTAAAAAACCCACTTACTTTAAAAGGTGAAAACAATGATGATAACGCTATTATTTATTGCCGTGTGCTTTTTGGCTTATGCCAACGGTGCCAATGACAACTTTAAAGGTGTTGCTTCTTTGTACGGCAGTGGCGCAACCAGTTATCGTAGTGCTTTAACCTGGGCGACGGTCTGTACACTGGCAGGATCTTTGTGTGCGCTGTTGTTGGCTAATGCGTTACTGGTTAAATTCTCTGGCAAAGGCGTTGCGCCTGATGCGCTGATTCAATCGATTCCGTTTATGACCGCCGTTGCAACAGGGGCAGGATTAACGGTGATTATTGCCACACGCTTTGGCTTTCCGATCTCAACCACCCATGCTTTATTGGGTGCTATTGTTGGCAGCACCCTGGCAGCCGCGCCAGAAGGCATTAATTTAGCCGCCTTGCAAAAAAACTTTATTTTACCGTTATTATTGAGCCCCTTAATATCAGTGCTGTTATCAATCGCACTTTATTCAACCTTAAAACAAATTCGCCAAGCGTTTAATATTGGCAAAGATTTATGTGTCTGTACGGAAAATACGCTAACCAGTAAGACAAATTTTGTCGATGCCCAAAGCGCATCAACCGCAGTAGCACAACAAGCTGATTGGGAAATTAGCGTGGATAATGCTATCGATTGCCAAAAACGTCAGGCGGCGGTGATATTAGGTTTTAATGTGGAACGTGTGCTGAATGGCCTGCATTTTTTCAGTGCCGGTACGGTATGTTTTGCACGTAGCTTGAATGATACACCCAAGATTGCCGGGCTATTATGGTTAGCGCCAAACGTTGCGGTGCAGTCAGTTATTATTTTAATTGCTACGGTGATGGCATTAGGTGGCATGCTGAATGCGCGGCGAATCGCTGAAACCATGAGTCATAAAATTACTTCCATTAGCCCAGGACAAGGATTGGCCGCCAATTTAACCACGGCATTTTTAGTCATCTTTGCCAGCAAATTGGGTATGCCAGTATCCACCACACATGTGTCGGTAGGGGCTTTGTTTGGTATCGGTATTCGAAATCGCACGGTTAATAGCCAGATGATGGTATCGATTCTAATCGCCTGGGTCTCCACTTTGCCCTGTGCAGCTGTCTGTGCAGCGGGAATGTATATGTTGGTTAATGCGCCCGTTTAATTATCGTGTTTTAATGCGCTGCCTAAATGAATGATTACAACGAATCAACAGCATCTTATAGAGAAACTGCATGTCTAATCGTATTAGCCCGCAACACAATAAATCTGATCTTAACCCGCATTGGCTAGTTGTCGCCGTGATGTTGATTCTATTGGCAACCTATATCATTGCCTGTGAAAACATGGTCGACGCATTACCTAACCCATTGCCAGAAACACAGCGCATCTGGATTAGAACGCTTTGCTATGGAATTGCCATACTCATGTTTCCGCTAACCAATCTCATCCGACACATACAACTTCGGTTGAACCAGACTATGCCGGGAACTAAACCGGCAAAAAACCGCTACTTGTTAACGATTATGGTATCGATGCTGCTTATCCAGGGCATTGGGGTGCTGGGTGTTGTTATGTTTGTGCTGGGAGATGATTTCAATACGTTATATATATTGGTGGGTATGGCGGCTTTAGCGGTGTTTTTATACCGGCCTAAATGGAATGAATATATCAGCGTAGTTGAAGCTCTGGAGGCTCAACGTCACCCATCTTTAAGATAGAGAGCCAACATTTTTTGGGTAACCGTTCAGTCCCCCTCTTTGAAAAAGAGGGGTTATTACCCAAAGGGCATAAAGGGAGATTTTTAAAATAAATCCCCATCCACCCCTCGTAAACTCTCCCCTTTTTTCAAAGGGGGAAGTGAACGCATACCTTTTTGGGAAACTCATTGCTGAGCCGCCTGTTTTAACACGTCAACCGCCCATTGATTCAAGCTTTTACCCGAAACGATCGCTGCTCTGGAAACAGCCGCATGGTCATCAGGCGGAATACGCAGCACAAACTTCCCAGAATAGATCTTAAAGGGTTCAGCCCCGTCTTCCTGGCAAGCCTCCATAAACACTTTGAGAGAAATTTCTCCTTCGCGCCTTAAGCCCTCGGCATCGGCTGCGTAAAAATCAGCACCTCCATTAAGCCCAATAAAATTACCCCGAAACAGATCAATATCTGAGTCGTAAGTGATGACAGC
Source organism: Crenothrix polyspora (assembly GCF_900163745.1). GTDB lineage: Bacteria > Pseudomonadota > Gammaproteobacteria > Methylococcales > Methylomonadaceae > Crenothrix > Crenothrix polyspora_B. Next base: position 21,215 of record NZ_FUKJ01000019.1, on the reverse strand, counting down.
CTTAACACCGTTAATGGTCATTTGATTAATCATGGTTTTACTCCGTTGTCGTTTAGCCAATCGCGCAAACTGGCAACTGCGCCCTTATCCGTCATAGGTGTTGGGTGTGGCCGATGGAAAACACGCCGATCGCCAAACAGCCTGATTAACACACGAGAACCCTCGCGTTCTTCAATTTGCGCTCCAAGTTCTGCCAATAATGCCTCAATATCAGACCAGCGCACATTAGCCGACATTGGATGAGAAAATATCAGCTCAAGGGTTTTAATATGTTTTCGTTTCATGGTTAAAATAGTATCTTTTTTTAGTATCATGAGCAATCACAAAAACGACATCTACAAACTTGTGATCATCATTTAGCCGCATGATATGCAAAACTTCGACTAGACAACAAACAGCGCATTAATTACAATAAGTAAGCTATTACTGACACCCTTAGATTCCACCAAGCTGCTTATTGTAAAATATTTCCTGTGTTTGCCGAGGTGAGCAAACACATACAATAGTTAAAGCCTGACGAACTCTTCAAAGCACAAACCCTTGCCAAATGGTTTTTTAAACGGCTACACAGGGTATCGATTCACTCCCCATCACTACACTCGCTCAGCATCCTTCCCCGCATTAGAAAATCCTGAGCGCTGTACCCGTAATCCTCACGTTCCCTACAGCGGTGACTAACAATGTTTATAAAAATGGCTAAATTCAATAATTGTGTAGTCATCGTGGCTACGCTGATCGGACTGTCCATAAACCCTGTTGCACAGGCGAATGCGCTATTATCACCTGCGTTAGAGCCATCTACCGACCAAATGCTGAGCTTCCTCATTACCGGTTTTAGTCTTGGCATTGCTGCGTATCAGGTCATTTTGTACTGGTGTACTCGTCAAACGATTTATTTGCATTTCTCTGCCGCGCTATTCGGTTATGTCCTTGGCGTTGGACAGATGAATTCTCTGTGGAGCTTAACGACTTGGCCACAAGCTTCCGTTTCACTGGTGCTGGATATGCTCAACCTGATCTTATTCATCTCCTTTGTTAAACATTTTTTCTTACTATTCGTTAATTTTAAACAGGTACACCCTTTTATCACACGAGCGATGAACATTTACATTTTGTTCAGTGCCTTATTGATCCTGGGCTATCTACTCTTTCCTCATCCAGCTTTTTACAAGGCCAGAAGTGGGCTTATTGTGGTGGCATGCTTAACAGGCCTTATTACCATCCACCGCTGGTATCCCACAGTTAAACATCTACGTACCTTCGTCGTTACACTGGTATTGTTTTTACTGTTTATGACCTATCATTTTACCCAGTCACTGCTTGTTGATAACCACCAAACGGCATTATTTTCTCACCTGGATTTTGCCAGTGGTGCCTTGATGTTCCTGTCGTTTTCTTCGCTCATCACCAATCGGATCAATGGTGACCGTGAGCAACGCGCTATTGCCCAAAAAACCACTATACAAACTCTGGAAAAATATCAAACCCTTTACCACAACGCGCTGGAAGGCTTGTTTACCACGCTTGCCGATGGCCGTTTGCTGGAGGTCAATCCCGCCTTGGAAAAAATACTGGGGCTTGAATTCACGCAGCAACTCATTGCCAATCAACCATTTTTGCAGCAGCATTTTGTTGAACCGGACAGCGTCTGGAAAAAAATCACCCATGTCCTAAAACAGCAAAAGTTTATTGAAGGGTTTGAAATTCAGGGGCAGGATAATACCTGGTATGGCCTGTCGGCAAGGCACATCAACACCAATAATGTCGATCTTATCGAAGGCTCATTAATCGACATTAGCCTGCGCAAACAACAGGAACTGCAACTGAGCTATCTGGCTAATCACGATCCTCTGACCCAGCTATACAATCGCAACGAGTTCGAAAATTATCTGCAAGATGCAATCCGCAGCCAAAGCACCCATACTTTATTGTTTATCGATCTGGATCAGTTCAAGGTTATTAACGATACCTGTGGCCATGCCGCCGGCGATGAATGTTTACGGCAAGTCGCGGCGATTTTTAAAGAACACACCCGTCAGCAAGACATGCTGGCGCGTTTAGGCGGTGATGAATTTGGCATTGTCTTTTGGGATAAAAACCAGGCAGTGGGCAAGGCCTGTGCCGAACGCATTCGTCTGGCACTGGAAGCCAATCATTTTCAATGGCTACAGCGAATTTTTAAAACTTCGGCCAGCATCGGTCTTATCACTATCGATAGCCGCATAACATGTGGGGAACAGGCGCTCAGTCTGGCCGATGCCGCCTGTTACGAAGCTAAAGATGCAGGCCGAAACCGTGTGGTTATCAACGACCCAGATAAGCAGGTAACGATCTATCGCCAGAGCCAGATGGATATGGTGGCTACTCTTACGCAGGCGCTTAGGGATGATCAGCTGACCTTATTTCAGCAACCGATCATTGCATTAACCAGCAAACCAACGGGCTTACGACATTATGAAGTGTTGGTGCGCCTACACACCGCTAACGGTTTATTAAATCCGGGTGCATTCTTGCCGGCGGCACTGCGCTATGATCTACTGCCGCAAATTGATCGCTGGGTGTTTAATAGAACCTGTGCGTGGCTGGCAGAGGGTGATAATCTGGCGCATACTGGTATGGTGAACGTCAATCTAAGTCCCCAAACGCTGGCTGATCCCGGATTTATGATCTTTATCCGAAAATGTCTGGCTGACCATGCCCTTATTTCGCCCGCAAAGATTTGTTTTGAAATCACCGAATACAGCGCCATCAATAACTTTTCGCTGGTGTTACGCAATATCCTCAAACTACGCGACCTAGGCTTTCGCTTTGCGCTGGATGATTTTGGCAGTGGCTTTGCCTCGTTCGATCATGTCAAACGGCTACCAGTGGATTTTATCAAGATTGATGGTCGTTTTATTCGTGAGCTTAAGCAAGATGTTACCAATAAAACCTTGGTGCGGGCAGTCGCTGAAATTGCGCACACATTGGGCAAACAAGTGATTGCCGAATCGGTTGAAGATCAGGAAACGGCGGCGATATTAAGCGGGTTTAATATTGATTTTGGACAAGGCTATTACTTTGGCAGACCGGCGGCGTTATACGGGCAAGAGTTGCTGCCTGTTTGTGCAGCCGTAGAACCTTTGTTTGATAGTGTTTAATGTGAATTAAGCACTAAATCAAGTAAGTATTCACTTCCCCCTTTGAAAAAGGGGGATCGAGGGGGATTTATTTAAAAAATCTCCCCTAACCCCTCTTTTTCAAAGAGGGGAACTGAATGATTACAAAATCAATAATGCCGAATGAAGCCCTCTCCAAGCAGGAGAGGGAGTATTTTCCTTAACTTAATCAATCCTAGCGGCTCTAAACCCTAAATTATCACTGGTATAGCCTGGAACATCCCAATCACGGGACGAATACAGCAAAAATATTGAGCGATTGCGCCACGATCCCCCTAAAAATACCCGCGAAGCACCACTTTGGAAAGCGCAAGTGTATTCGTTGCCATCGGGTTGTTCTTTCCATACCGAACACGTCCATTCGTGAACGTTGCCTACCGTGTCGTACAAACCAAAACTATTTGCGGCAAAACTGCCGACAGGAGCCGATTGCTCGCCATCCCAGGCACTGCCGCAATCGGTGCAATTGGCTTTATTTTTACCGATACCATCACCCCACCAGTAATCGGTGGTAGTCTTGGCGCGATCCGAATAACGCCATTCTGCCTCCGTGGGCAAACGGTAATGCTTGTGGGTCTTGTCGCTGAGCCAGGTTAAATAAGCATTGGCATCGTACCAGGACACATTAACGACAGGTAGTTGGTTGCGACCGCCTTTTGCTGTCGCCGGATACTCTACCTTGCCATCTTGCTGCCAGACGTAATAATCAAATTGCTGATAGGTGATTTCATATTTACTGAGAAAAAAGTGTTTCGCCAGGCTAATTTCAGTTCCGGGCGTAGCAAACTTGGGTTCTTGTAACACCGGTTCGCCATCATCGAAGAATGCTATATTGGGTTCGATAACGGGCGCAATGTCATCGACTTCAATCGCTACCATTTCCGGAAAGGGTTTTGGCAAAAACCCGGCATCAATCAGGCGAAAACGTTGCTGCATCAGCATGTAGCTCACGGGTAAATTGTGCTTTTGTGTCCAATAAAAGGATTGGCCTACAAAAGCCAGCACCAGTACTTGCAGTGCCGTTTTTACCCCTAGAGCGACCTTGCTCCAGTGTATGAAACGGCCTTCGGCAGACTCACTATTGCTAACACCCAGTTTGTGATACGCCCATAAATCCGACCATCCCGCCAGATGCCACCAGCGCCAAAAACCCCGGCTGTGTTCCCAGACTTTAGCTCGCTGCATCAGCAGATGTTGATAGTTATTGGTTTGGCTGCTATTACCAATGTATTCATACAGTGTCTGCCAATAACCCACCAGCTGGCCGGTGTTCTCATCCTGACCACGGGCACGAATCAACGGCTCATAAAGCAAATCGACAAACTGTTGTTTATACAGGGGCATTTGATAATTGCCGGAAGATTCACCCGCACCCACTATGGTCAGCAAGCGCAGGCCACCTTTGCTTTTTTGGCTGCCTTGACTGGCATCCGGTTTACCGGATAAAAAATCAATAATTTTTTGACCGCGCTGCACATCATCGCGGCCAGCGATATGTCTGGCTTCATCCAAAGCAATGCGTTGGCGGGTATGGCGACCATCGGGGCTGATACGCGTGAGAGCCAGCAATAATTTCAGGGCATCGGCTTTGCTGTCGGGGATTTCCTGTTCCAAACATGCCAGCAAATCATCGGCCTGTGTTTCCAGCAAGCCGGCAATACCGCCTTTTTGTTGGTACAAAGTGGGGCTGAGGCGATTATCATGTTGGTGCTCCCACAAATAATGCAGTGCATTTTCAACGAGTGGCAACACCCCGACTTCATTTTTGGCATCAGCCAAAATGTCCGGCACGATGTCTTTAACATCCAGCCCGCACAGTCTTGCAGGCCGCTCGATAATGTCACGCAAGGCCGTTTGCGATACACTGGGCAACGCATAGCGTTTGCAGCGTGTGTTATACCATTCGGACAGATATAAAAGATGCTCGAAGCCTTCCAGAAAACCGGTGGCTATTGATGTCATCAGGAAAAATCGGCTGTCTTTTTCCAGCAGGGCATTGGCTAACTGGGCATCAAATCGGCGCTGTTCGTTTTTATTGGACAGCGTGAACAGCTCTTCAAACTGATCGACAATCAGCACAAAACCGACATTGGGATCCTTGACCGCATTCAGGCGTTTATTGAGTACGGTATCATCCGGTAACAGCTGCTTGTAGCTTCTGCTAAAATCGCGCTCGTCGGGGTCTTTAATTAAGGCGCATTCGAGCAATTCCGCCAACTGCTGCAAAGGATTTTCACTGGGCACCATAGGCCCCAGAATTTTCCAGGTTTTAAAACCGGTGCGTGGCCACAACGCGCCTTGCTCAATCAGCGGCATTAAACCGGCATTGATTAACGAGGACTTGCCGCTAACGCTACTGCCCTCAATCTGTATCCATCGACAAAACTGGTCATCTTCACGGCGAATACGGTCAGGATTAATTTGGGACTGCGTACCAAAATAACGAATAATTTCCAGGGTTTCTTTGCGGCGACCAAAAAATAGCGGCGCATGTCCACGCTGAAAGGTGGTTAGCCCCATGTAGGGACAAGAATCAAGCTGTTTTGCGACGCTGAACAATTCAGTTCGTGAGCGTATTGCTGTCAGTAACATTTTAGGTACGGCACTATCAATCTGCCAGGGTAGCGCTTGAAAGTGACTGAGTAGCGGCGGGATTTTTTTGGGATCGGCATCCGGCAATAACAAGCTATAAATCGGTAGCCACTGGCCATCGTCAGTCGGCAGCAGGTTACGCGCCAAGGCAAGCTGCATTTCAACGCTGTTCCATTGCTGCACCCCCTCACGCCCAATTAGCATGATAAACACGGAGCAACTCTGTAACCTGTCTTTCAGGCTGTATAACCAGCCATCACCTAACCGCACGGGGCTTTCTTCTCGAAATACCGGCATTCCGGCTTTTTCCAGTTCTATGCGCAAAATGGTTGCAGCTTCCCCGTCGGTTGGGCTATAGCTAAGAAATATCTGTTGGCTTGGAACGTGCGTCATGCGGTATTTTCTGTGTAGGCGGTGATTAGAGATTCAAGCATTGTATTCAGGCTCACTGGCGAATTAAGGTACAACACTACAGGCATGGACTCAACATATTTAAGTAAGCATTTGCTCACGCAATAACTTAATTTCATCACGGGTTTTAGCAGCCAGCTCAAATTCGAGATTTTTGGCGTGCAAGTACATGGCATCTTCCAATTGTTTAAGCTTTTTACTCAATTGTTTGGGTGTCATCACCTGGTAGCTGGCCGATATTTCGGCGACTTTATCCTGTGTTTTGCTGGTTGCAGACTTACCTGATCCAGGAATGCTCGCCTGCATAATATCGGTGACGGATTTATAAATCGTCGTTGGGCTGATGTTATGTTCGGTATTATAAAGCTGTTGTGCTTCCCTGCGACGATCAGTCTCTTCAATCGCTTGCTGCATGGATTTGGTGATACGATCGCCGTACAAAATCGCCTTGCCATTCACATTACGTGCGGCACGGCCTATGGTTTGCACCAGCGACACGACAGAACGCAAAAAGCCTTCCTTATCGGCATCGAGTATGGCCACTAAAGACACTTCCGGTATATCCAAACCTTCGCGCAGTAAATTGATGCCGACCAGCACATCAAACTGGCCTAAACGCAAATCGCGGATAATCTCCACCCGCTCTACAGTTTCAATATCAGAATGCAAATAGCGCACACGCACGCCGTGTTCAGTCAGGTATTCGGTTAAATCTTCCGACATTTTCTTGGTCAGCGTGGTGACCAACACCCGCTCTTTTACCGCAACACGCAGAGTGATTTCTGATAACAAATCGTCTACCTGATTGCTGGCAGGACGCACTTCAACGATCGGATCGAGCAAGCCTGTCGGCCTGACCACTTGCTCGACAAAAACACCGGAATGTTCTTTTTCGTACTTTCCAGGCGTGGCCGAGACATAAATGCGCTGCGGTGATTTATTCTCAAACTCATCGAACATCAGCGGGCGATTGTCCAATGCTGAGGGTAATCTAAAGCCGTATTCCACCAACGTTTCCTTACGGGATCGATCGCCTTTGTACATCGCACCAATTTGCGGAATGGTGACGTGGCTTTCATCAACAATCAACAGCGCATCGCTGCCCAGATAATCAAACATGGTCGGCGGCGAGTCACCGGCATCCCTGCCCGACAAATAACGCGAATAGTTTTCTATACCAGAACAATAACCGACTTCAAATATCATCTCGATGTCAAATAAAGTGCGCTGTTCCAGACGCTGCGCTTCCACCAGTTTATTTAACGAACGCAATTGCTCCAGGCGTTCTTTCAGCTCTAGTTTTATGGACTCAACCGCCGCCAATAACTGCTCGCGCGGGGTAACGTAATGATTTTTAGGGTAAACCGTGTAACGCGCCAAGCGATGCAGAGTCTCACCCGTTAAAGGATCAAACAAGGACAGGCGTTCGATTTCATCATCAAACAACTCAATGCGTAACGCTTGTTGATCGGCCTCGGCGGGGAAAATATCAATAATTTCACCACGCACCCGGTAAGTGCCACGACGCAGTTCCAGATCGTTACGGGTGTATTGCATTTCGGCAAGACGGCGCAGAATGTCGCGCTGCTTGATCATATCGCCCTTGACCAAATGCAGCACCATTTTAAAATACGATTCCGGCTCGCCCAGGCCATAAATTGCCGAAACGGTGGCGACGACGATGGTATCACGGCGCTCAATCAGGGCTTTGGTGGCGGACAAGCGCATTTGCTCAATATGCTCATTGAGCGAAGCATCTTTGTCGATAAAGGTGTCGGAAGCGGGCATATAGGCTTCCGGCTGATAATAATCGTAATACGAAACAAAATACTCAACGCTGTTGTCGGGGAAAAACTCTTTCATTTCGCCGTACAATTGCGCAGCCAGGGTTTTATTAGGTGCCATAACCAGTACAGGACGCTGTACCTGATTAATAACATTGGCGATGGTGAAGGTTTTTCCAGAACCGGTAACACCTAATAAAGTTTGGTGGACTTCACCATCCTGTAAACCTTCAACCAATTGTCTAATGGCTTCAGGCTGGCTACCCGCAGGTTGAAATCGGCTTTGAATTTTAAAGGGTTTTTGTTGCACGAATGACAGGGGTTCAGGGTTCAGGGTTCAGGGTAAAAGGCTGACGCAGGTTTTGCTGATAACAAGAAAAAATTGTAACTACTCAGTAGATGTCAAAAAAGTCCACGGAAAGCACAAAAAACACGGAAAAGTGTGTGGATATTTTGTCGTAAAAAAAATTATTACTGAAAACCTTTTGTGTTTTTTGTGCTTTCCGTGGATAGATAAAAATGTTGTACCTTATTTTTGGAGGACTGAGTAGTTACAAAAATTAATTTATTTTCGATTTACGGGTTATGTGATTGTGATAAGGCAATTATCCTTTTTGGAATCTTGAAAACCTTAAACCCTTTTCAACAAATCTTGCAATTCAGCGACAATTTTTTTACGGTAGAACAAAAACTTCCACCTCGACCCGCCACATTGTTTCCATAACAAAGAAGATCGCACACCAGCCAACAGCAAAGCGCGTATTTTATTAGTGGTATCTGTTCTGGACAGATATTCCTGTTCGCCGTTGACCATCACCGGAGGCGCTAAGGTTCTGACGGTGTTGAAATAAATATCGCCCAGATTGGCGATAACATTTTCATGTAACACTCCAAATTGCTCACTTTGCGCCTGAGCTCTTGCAATGCCCGTTTGTATGGTTTTTAACATCTCTTTGTTGCGAGATAGCTGGTTTTCCAGATATACAATCGATGCGGCATACCGCGCTTGTTGATGGCTGGGGATTTTATAGCCGGACATTTGCGCTTGCATTTGTTCAAGACCTAATTTAAGCCCCGACAAACTGCCATAGACATCGACGACGCTGTCCGAGTCAATTTTTAAAATACTGCCGATACTGGCTTCCAGGGCAATCGGATCAGCTGTACCGGTAGTTGCGAGCTGATCCACCAACGCAGCGGCCTGGGCGATACCCGCCAGGGCTATCGTTTGGTTGGTGTAGGTATTTAGTTGCATAAATTATCCATAATATGACAATGAACGAAAGCGTAAGAACAATTTAACGCCTCAGGGCGAATTGGCAACAATAGCAAGTTAATGAAAGATAAGTGTATGTGCGATCAATAGGCTTTTATACCATGATTATCCGATATGAGTCGAGTTGTGATATAAAGCGTTAGAGTGAATATAAACAAGAGGTGGGCGAAATGATTGAATCGGTCGTGTTAACAGTATCAGGTATGAAATGTGGTGGTTGTGAGACGAATGTGAACAGTAAACTTGGTGCTGTCGATGGTGTGGTGGCGGTAAAGGCATCGAGTAAAGATAAGAATGTCAGTGTTGAGTTTGATACGGATAAAACCAGTTTGGAGGCTATTAAGGCTGCTATTCAGGCCGCTGGTTATAGTGTGCAATAACTCAGCACTTAACAATCATGCTGGGTTACGCGATAAAGCTGCTAACCCAGCCTTATATCTACGAGCTGCCTATTACTTTTTTCGTGTTTTTCGTGTTTTTCGTGGACAAAAATCGTAACATCACAGTGTTTTTCATTCCTTAACAAAGAAAAAGGATGGGGCTATGAGTGTAGAACAACCGTCTGAAGAATTGCGTTTATCAATCCTGGGCATGACGTGTGCGGGCTGTGTGAGTGCCGTGGAATCCGCTTTGACTGCCGTGCCGGGCGTTACCTCCGCACAAGTTAATTTTGCCGATCATTCTGCCGTGGTTAAAGGCCATGCTGAGCCTGATGCGCTAACACGCGCCGTGAAGGATGCCGGTTATGATGCGGCAATCATGCAAGGTCTGGAAGATCCCAGTCAGCAGGAAGCGCTGGAATTGCAGCGTTATCGCACCTTGATGAAAAAGGCCGCTGTCGCCGCCGTGGTGGGTGCGCCATTAATGCTAGGTGAACATTTGGCATGGTTTCCTGAAATAGGTTCACCAGCGGGGCGCGGATTTTGGCCAGAAGTCGCTTTGCTTACCCTGGGTGTGTTGGTGTATTCGGGATTGCACTTTTACAAGGGCGCAATCAATGCCTTAAGACACGGCCAGGCCAATATGGATACTCTGATTGCCTTGGGTACGGGTTCTGCATGGCTGTATTCCTGTGTGATTATTGACTATTACAGTACCTTGCCATCATTAGCCAAACATGCTTATTTTGAAGCTGCCGTGGTGATTCTGGCGTTTATCAATCTAGGTTCAGGTCTGGAAACCCTGTCACGCGGTAAAACCTCCCGCGCCATACGCAAATTAATTGGCCTACAGCCACGCACAGCCCGCGTGATGCGTGATGGCAAGGAAATCGATATTGCTATTGAAGAAGTTGGATTAGGCGAAACGGTCAGAGTTCGACCCGGTGAAAAAATACCGGTGGATGGCGAGTTGTTTGAAGGCCATTCCACGGTTGACGAATCCATGTTAACCGGTGAATCCATGCCGGTGGAAAAAATGCTAGGTTCAGAAGTAGTTGCAGGTTCTATGAATCAAACCGGCAGCTTTTTGTTTAAAGCCACCCGCATAGGCCTAGATACCGCGTTAGCGCAAATTATTCAAAGTGTGCGACAAGCGCAAAGCAGCAAACCGGATATTGCCCGCTTGGTGGATAAAATATCCGCTGTTTTTGTGCCCGCAGTAGTCGCCATAGCGGCACTCACATTTATCATTTGGTACACATGGGGACCAGATCCGTCTTTGGGTTATGCGTTTGTCACTTCTATGACGGTTTTGGTGATTGCCTGCCCTTGTGCTTTAGGATTAGCCACGCCCATTTCGGTGATGGTGGCTGTGGGCAGAGCGGCTGAATCGGGCATTTTGATACGTAAGGGCGAGGCTTTGCAGAAAGCCGGTGAGATTACCTGTCTGGTGCTGGATAAAACCGGCACGATTACCGAGGGCAAGCCGACTGTAGCTTCAGTACATGCCATTGGCAATTTTACCGAAGACACGATTCTGCAACTGGCGGCAAGTATTGAGTCCGGCTCGGAGCATCCTTTGGCCGCCAGTGTATTAAAAGCCGCCGCAGACAAAAATATCGCCCTGGACAAGGTCGAGAAGTTTGAGGCCATTTTGGGCCACGGCGTGACAGCAGTCATCAACAAAAAGGTGGTTTATTTGGGCAATAAGGCGTTAATGGACAAAAAATCGGTGCGTTATGATGCCCACAACTCAAAACTCGAACAGCTTTCGGCCTTAGGGCAAACGCCCATGTTACTGGCTATCGATAACAAAATTGCCGGTATTGTGGCGGTTTCTGATCCGATCAAACAGGATTCTGTACAAGCGGTACAGCATTTAAGAGCGCGTGGTATTCGCGTCATTATGGTTACTGGTGACAATCCCATTACCGCGCAGGCGATTGCCAGTCTTGCTGGCATTACCGAAGTGAAGGCGCAAGTGTTACCACAGGATAAAGCGGCGATTATTAAAACTTTGCAAGCGCAAGAGATTGTCGGCATGGTCGGTGATGGAGTAAATGATGCGCCCGCTTTGGTACAAGCGGATGTCGGTTTTGCAATTGGTACAGGGACGGATGTGGCGATAGAAAGCGCTGATGTGGTGATTTTGCAGGGTTCGTTGTTAAAGGTTTCCGAAGCGATTGATTTATCCAAGGCGACGGTAAAAAACATCAAACAGAATTTGTTTGGGGCATTTTTCTATAATACCTTGAGTATTCCGGTTGCGGCAGGGCTGCTTTATCCAATAGCCGGTGTGTTATTAAATCCGATGATTGCAGGGGCTGCTATGGCGATGTCGTCATTGACGGTGGTTTTTAATGCTAACCGTTTGCGCTGGTTGAAATTGGGTGACTAGTGAGGTAATGAGGGATGTAAAACTTACATCCCTCATTGTTTTATCGATAAATTCTGAAAGTTATTGCGGGTTCAAGGATTCCAGCACTACTTAATCGAATTGTAGCCGCGCATTGTGCAACTATAAATTTTCCGTTATTTAATTTGCCATTGTTGACTTGATGCGCCATTACAGACATTGATTACTAGTTGCGTACCATTCGCACGATTACCCGCATCCAAACATTTATTGCTAATTGGATTGATGAGCCTACCATTATGGAAATACCATCTTTGGGCGGTATTACCGGAACAAGGATATATCGTTACTGGCGTACCGGCGGCTGTCCCTCCGCCGAATACATCTAGACAATTTTGTGCGCTACCAGTAGAGCCAATTCCATAAATTGTGAAGCCTTGCATAGTCCACTGTTGATTTGACCATCCATGACAATCATATGCCTGAACTGCTGTGGATGGTACGGTACTGCCACCTCTAACATCCATGCAAACATATCCACTATAAGGGAGACCACCTCCCCCATTGGTAAAAATAGCCGCTTCAGCTGACGTAGAAAGTAGAAGTCCAAAATTAACCACCACTGTCATGGTAGCAATAGATACTATATTTTTCATAGCAATCTCCTAATTAAAAAATTTGTAAATTTTCAATTGTACGATTGAGCGCAGTACCATATTAAAAATAAATTTTCTAGCACTAAGCTTGGGTCGATTCTAACCGTTACCGAACTTAATTGATGCGAAATAGTTCACATCGAAAGTGTGTAATATTACCTTGCTATCGCCAGGATTTACGAGTTCATGCCTTATTACCAGAATGTTGTAAAAAATAACACCAGTGCTCAAGGATATTTGACATTAAACCTTTATTGTTCGCCGATGACAGAAAAACCAGCAACTATCAACATAATCGCCAAAAAAGCAGGTGTTGGACTCGAAACCATACGCTACTATCAACGTATTGGATTGATAGAAGAACCTGAAAAACCATTGTCTGGCTACCGTGTTTACGGTGAGGACACCGTTGCGCGGTTGCTTTTTATTCAACGCGCTAAAGAACTGGGCTTCAGCCTTGCTGAGATTTCCAGCCTGTTAGCCTTGGGTGACGGCAGTTGTTTGGAGACAAAAGCGCTGGCTATCCACAAGCTGGACATCATCAAAAACAAACTTCACGACTTGCAGGCCATAGCCAGTACCTTGGAAAAACTTATCCAATCGTGCGAATCCAATCCGTTCCATCACGGATGCCCCCTCATCACGGCTATTTCAAAAAAATAAAAATGCCTTGACTCTGTAGCTAGGTACGGGGGTTACACTCCTCGACATCATTGAAGAAGCTATAGGAGTGTATTGTGCCAGAAAAATTCAGTCTCCCATTAATAGGGGGCTTGCTTGCGGGAATTGCAGCATCACTGTGTTGTGCCGGGCCTTTGGTTTTATTGTCATTGGGCGTTAGTGGCGCATGGATCAGCAATTTAACCGCACTTGAACCCTATCGTCCGTTATTTATTGCAATAGCATTGATTGCTTTGGTTATTGCTTATTTGGCTATTCACCAATCCGCCTCTGATCAGTCTTGTGAAGAAGGCAAGATATGTGCAGAGCCAGCTTCTCAGCGCTGGTATAAAAACATATTTTGGGCCGTTGTGGCGGTGGTGATCCTTGCTATTGCATCGCCTTATTTGATTGCATTTATGTATGGGTAGGTTGTTATGAAAAACTTTATATTTCTATTGTTGTTAGCGCAGTCTGGGTTTTTATTTGCCGGAGAGCAGTCTGTTGTATTATTTATTCCAAGTATGGATTGCCCCGTTTGTCCCATTACCATCAAGAAAAGCTTACAAAAGGTTGTGGGGGTTAAAGCGGTTGATGTCAGCTATGAAAGCAAAACAGCGGCTGTTGTTTTTGATGACCAACTAAGTGGACTACCTGATCTTTTAAAGGCAACGGAAAATGTGGGCTACCCATCAAGCTTGCAAGACGGTAAAAAATAATGCCGCAAGCAATAATCCTTGAATCAACGATTACTTGCCCAAAATGCGGTTACATAAAAACCGAGACTATGCCAATTGATGCCTGCCAGTGGTTTTATGAATGTAGGAATTGCAAGGCAGTGCTAAAGCCAAAAGCGGGGGATTGTTGCGTTTTTTGTTCGTATGCCACAGTGCCTTGTCCGCCTATTCAGCAAGGTGATAAAGCCTGTTGTGGTCATTAGATAGGCGGAGCGGACATGAAAATACGTTGAAATCATGTCCGCCGTTTAATTTTGTTGCTCAGCGGATTATTCTGCTTTAGTTGTCCACTTGGCAGCCAGTTTGCCAGAAGCCACGCCAAAATAAGCGCCGACTACAATAGAAATTGAAATAACGATCAAAGGGTTATCCAGAGAAATACCCAGCAATACGTCTTTGTTCATTTTGTCAGGTGTTTGCAACAAATACGCAAAGGTTGATGAATAACCCCATACGCTGGCAGGAATAGCTGACAGCATGGGCAGATTAGCCGCCAAACAAGTTACGATAACCGATACAGTAACGGTAAATGCCGCCCAAGCAGGGAAGTAAGCATCCGCAGGTACGTTGGTTAATTCATAAGCCGTGAAGGTCGCCATAAACACACCGAAAATACTGCACGCGATGGTTTTTTTCAGTGCATCTTCATTCGCACCCAAAGCAAAATAAGCCGCCCAGGCAATCGTTGCCGCCCAGATAAAAAATACGCCACTTAAAGGGCCTACCGCCAAAAAGGTGGCCACTCCACTCAAAACGCCTATGCTTAAAGACAGCGCGGTTAAACTATTCATAAGTACATCTCCAAAAAAAATTTATTTATTGTTCTAGTGTTTAGGTTGGTTTTTATGGCAAAAACCCGTGAAATCTAACCCTGTGGATTTACCGGGCGACAGCTAAGCCCGCTGTGGTCGAATACTACCAGATATTGCTTTTACGATAAACGCATAAATTTATCAATCCGGTCCATGGTGTACCCCTAAACCAGGGTCTTATCGATAAGCCGTTTTTAATAAGCCAGGTTGTAGAGTAAAGACAGCGCTGTAAATCAAGGTTAGAATAGCTATTGAAAATCGCTTTTATACATCGTAAAGGTTTTGGGCGTGAATGTTAACGATAAAATGAACAAGGGGATTACGAGTGACTGAAATAACTGAAGTACCCAGTCCTTTTTGCGGTGTGGGCACGGACGACCTGAAAATACAGGTCGATGGCCTGACAGTTAAAGTGCTTGAAAATGGTTGCGCGGTGAATACACCGGCGTTTGAACAGGCAATTACCGATACGCAGCCTAGAGTTGATGGTCAGATAGTCAGCCTTGACGTTGCTGTCGCCAAAGCTGCTGCGCTATTAAAAAATACCGCCTTGCCGGTGATAGGCGGCTGTGCCACTGATGTTAACGGTATGCGCGGCTTGCTTGCCTTGGCGGATCACTGTGGTGCAGTGGTTGATAACATGAACTTTACCCGCGCCCGTAATAATTTCCTGGCCTTGCAAGATTCCGGCTGGATGAACACCACACTGGCGGAAGTCAAAAATCGCTGTGATTTATTTCTGGTGATTGGTGCTGATTTGGAAGTTGTCGTACCGCGTTTTTTCGAGCGTTATATCTGGAACGCCGAATCCATGTTCATAGAACACACCGAGCAGCGCGAAGTAATTTATTTAGGCACCGCGCCATCGGGCAGTGCATCAACATCGCCTAACGGTAAAGCCGCGCAAGTGTTGCCGTGTGCAACCGATGATTTACCGGAAGTGGTTGCCGTATTAAGAGCCTTGATTAAAGGTAAACCGATGCGTGCTGAAAGTGTGGCAGGCATCAAAGTAGCTGATTTACAAGTTCTGGCCGATAAATTAAAGGCTGTAAAATACAGTGTCATAACATGGGCGGCAGGCGCACTTACGTATCGCCATGCAGAATTGACAGTACAAACTGTCTCCGAAATGATTAAAGACATCAATAATCAAAATACCCGTTGCTCTGGTTTGCCCTTGGCCGGTAAAGAAGGTGATCTGACCGCCAACCAAGTGTGTGGCTGGACAACAGGTTATCCGGCCCGCACGCGCTTTAGTCGTGGCTACCCTGAATACGATCCGTTTATGAACGATACCAATGTATTGATAGCCGAAGGTGAAGTGGATGCGCTGGTATGGGTGCAGGCATTTAATAGCCAGTCTGTACCTCCGGTAACGGATTTGCCGACGATTGTGATCGGGCGTTCTGGCATGACCTTCAGCAAAGAACCCGATGTATTTATTCCGGTCGGTACGCCAGGTATCGATCATGTCGGCCATGCCTATCGCACCGATAACGTGGTCGCCATCCGCTTGAAAAAATTAAGAAATTCCGGCTTGCCCAGCACGGCAGATGTGCTGAATGCCATTGACAAGGCCTTACGCGAGGAAACAGTATGCTAATTAAATTAACCGGTGGCCAAGTTTACGATCCTGCCAGCGGGATTGATGGACAAGTGCAGGATATTTACATTCAGGACGGACGTATTGTTGATAAGTCTAATGGCGATTTTCAGGTTGATAAGGAATATGACCTGCAAGGCAAAGTAGTTATGTCCGGTGCGATCGACATGCACACCCATATCGGCGGCGGCAAGGGCAATATTGCCCGTACTTTGTTGCCGGAAGATCATCGCCAAGACCCTGTATCACGCTCGGACATTACCCGTTCCGGTTGCGGCCATGCCATGCCCAGCACGTTTGTTACCGGCTACCGTTATGCCGAAATGGGCTATACCGCCGGTTTTGAACCTGCCGTATTACCAATCAACGCACGGCAAGCGCACATGGAAATGGGCGATATTCCTATTCTTGACAAAGGCGGTTACGTCATGCTGGGCAGCGATGATTATCTGCTACGGATGCTCACCGCCAAAAAAGACCAAAAAGCCATTAATGATTATGTCGCCTGGACGATGAATGCCGCTAAGGCAATAGGCGTTAAGGTAGTCAATCCTGGCGGGATTAATGCGTTTAAATTCAATCAGCGCAAACTGGATTTAGACGAACAAAACGCCCATTACGGTGTCACTCCCCGTGATATTCTGGAAGTGCTGGCGACTGCGGTAAAAGAGCTGGGCGTTAAGCATCCGTTGCATGTACACGGCTGTAATCTCGGCGTACCTGGCAATGTGCAAACCACGCTGGATACCATACAAGGTATCGGTGGCTTGCCCATGCACTTGACGCATATCCAGTTCCACAGCTACGGTACTGAAGGCGATATGAAGTTCTCGTCCGGTGCGGCGCAGATTGCTGAAGCGGTCAATAACAACAAAAATATCACTATTGATGTTGGACAGGTGTTGTTTGGCCAAACCGTCACTGCATCGGGTGACAGTATGCGCCAGCACTACAATCATAAATTTGCCAGTCCCAATAAATGGGTTGTGATGGACATTGAATGTGATGCTGGTTGTGGTGTAGTGCCGTTTAAGTACAAAGACCAAAACTTCGTCAACGCCTTGCAATGGGCCATAGGTTTGGAAACCTTCCTGTTGGTCAACGATCCGTGGCGGATATTTTTGACCACTGACCATCCCAATGGTGCGCCATTTACCAGTTATCCGCATTTGATACGTTTGCTGATGGACAGAAGTTTCCGTAACGAGGTGCTAGCGACAATTCATCCCGAAGCGCAAAAGATGACCACCTTGGCATCGATTACCCGTGAATATACGCTGCAAGAAATTGCCATCATGACCCGCGCAGGTGCCGCCAAGTTGATCGGCTTGAAAGATCGTGGCGGTTTAAGTGCCGGTAATTGGGCGGATATTACCGTGTACACCGACAATACCAATCGGCAAACCATGTTCGAGAAACCGGATTATGTGTTTAAGGATGGTGAGTTAGTTGTTGTGGACGGTAAAGTCGTGCATACCAAATGGGGCACGACGCATGTTGTACAACCTGATTTTGATCCGTCGGTAGAAACAGGTTTGAAAGATTATTTCGACCGCTACCTGACCATGAAGCTGGGTAATTTTAAGATCAGCGATGATGAGATTACTGAGGATGGCAGGGGGAGCATTACGGTGCATCCGTTGCATATTTAAAAATCCTAAGAAATAAATAAGATGGCAACGTTAACTTTTGATACTTATGCGTTTATACGCAAGCTGAAAGAATCGGGGATACCTGAGGAGCAGGCACGGGCACAAGTTGAGGCTTTAAGCACGGCTTTTGAACAGTTTCATTCTGAGCTACACCTGACTGATGTGGCAACCAGTAGGGATATTCGAGAACTTGAACTTAAAATCGAAGCACTAAGGGTCGAATTAAAGCGCGATACCGAGCTGCTTAAAGCTGAGGTGAGGCGGGATATTGCGGAAAATAAAGCCGAATTAATTCGGTGGGTAGTAGGCGCTGGATTTTTGCAAACGGCGCTGATTACAGGGTTGTTACTTAAAATCAGTTCTGTGCTTTAGGTTAAATAGTTAAATGTGAAAAATTTTGTTGCTGCTTTGCTTGGTGTTTTTGCAATTTATAGTTTGATCGGCTGTTATGCGCCTAATAACATTGTAGTTAAAGATGATATACAAAACATAGCCAAGCTTGGCAAAAAGGCTGGTGCATCCTCACATTTTGATGTGTCAAAAGAAGAATTAGATTCTGTTATCAAGAACAATTACGCACTCCAAGCGTATTTCTATGAAAATTGCCTAGAGGATAGTCGTTATCCTTTACAGCGTGCTTTGCGTATAAACGACCAAAAAGGCGCATCCATCACACTGGTTTACTTAGAGTGTTATGTACACAGTTATGACGGCATGATCGACTGGGTTCGTAATCCCGCTAAATCGGGCAATGTGCTGGCACAAACTTTTTTAGGGTTTATGTATGAATCTGGTAAAGGTATATCCAAAGACGACATAAAAGCAAAAACATGGTATCGCAAAGCCGCTGAGCGAGGCTATGCACCGGCACAAATGGCTTTGGCTTCTCTGTATGTAGGTGATTACAATAATGCAATAAGAGCTAATCAAAATCAAAATTATCTCTATCAAAGTGATGCCGATCAAGCGATAGCTTGGTATCGTAAAGTCGCCGAACAAGGCTATGTGTTTGCACAAATGGTTCTAGGGAATGTTTATTCTTACGAGGGCTATGGTGTAGCCGAAGATGAAATTCAGGCCGTAGCGTGGTATAAAAAAGCTGCTATACAGGGCTATACTCCCGCAATAAAACGCTTGGAATCTTTGTACAACAATGGATTGGTAATACCCCACTTTAAAAATAAAGACATTATTGACGATGAAACGACAATATCAGAATCTGGCAAGGCGGATGATATGCAGGCACGGCTTAACGTAATGCAGGCCGAAACTACCAGTATCCTTAAAAATTATCAGGCAATGGAAAAGTATTTTGCTAAAAACTGTACGGCAGCCGAGGGAATATCATTAGCGGCGTTGGTAACAAACGCGGAAAATAAACCGGCTACCGATGTGGGACGGTCATTTACACAATTACTGTTGGAATGTTATGTCTATGGCAAAGGGGGAATTGCCACTTGGCTGCAAAAAATCGCTGAGCAGGAAAATAATGCGGTTGCTCAAACTTTTTTGGCTTCTATTTATGTAGAGGGAATGGGAACGCTAAACAAAGATAACGCTCAAGCAGAAAAGTGGTATCGCAAAGCGGCCGAACAAGGTTACGTACTTGCACAAACGGATTTAGGTACGTTATATATGGAAGAAAAAGATAATGTGCAAGCCGTAAAATGGTTTCGCAAAGCCGCCGAACAAGGTTATGCGCCTGCTCAAACCTGGTTAGGAAAAATGTATGCGGAAGGCAAAGGCTTAGCCAAAGATGAGGCTCAGGCCGTGGCGTGGCATCGCAAAGCGGCTGAACAAGGCTATGCGTTCGCACAAATGAATTTAGGCTGGATGTATTTAGAAGGCAAAGGTGTCGCCAAAGATGAAGATCAGGGTACAAAATGGTTTATGAAAGGCAAGGAACAATTAGGCTGTGTTGTAGATAAGTGCTTATAAAATATGCTCCGTAAGCCATTTATTAAAACCACATTATTTTTGATAGCTTG
Source organism: Crenothrix polyspora (assembly GCF_900163745.1). Classification (GTDB taxonomy): domain Bacteria; phylum Pseudomonadota; class Gammaproteobacteria; order Methylococcales; family Methylomonadaceae; genus Crenothrix; species Crenothrix polyspora_B. The sequence continues at coordinate 1,150 of NZ_FUKJ01000019.1, read as the reverse complement.
GCTTTGGCTGTCGGTTTGGTTATTTTTTGCTTGGGCGAGTATAGACCAAGGTATCTTTGACTATACAAGCGGTGGTAGTTTTTGGCAGCGTACAGGTGGATCCCCCATTGGTTTTTTGCGTGAAATAATGATCAATGATCTGTTCAGCGCACTTTATGGTTTTGGTCGCATCATGTATGTCGGAATAATAAATTCACCGCTGTGGATAACTCTTGTTGCTTTGTGGGCAGCTATAGCTGCGATTGAACTCGCTTTTTCAGGAATATCTAAAAACAATGTACGGCACGGTATTATCGGAGTTGGATTATGGCTAATTGCCGATTGGGGAATATATGGGCTTGGTATAGCGCATGCCTAAAATAACAGCGCAACGCTTTTAACAACAGGATTCAATCATGCAACAAACCATTACTATAAACGACACCTTACTAAAAAATGCCTCGCAGTATGCGGGCACTGATGATTTCAATGAAATCATTAACATTGCGCTGCATGAGTTAATCAAAAGTCATCAAGTTTCTGATAAACGTCGGCAGCCCCCTGTTTCTATTGCAGGTAAAGGCAAGATTATTGGTGATTTAATAGAGCCTTGCGTTGATATTGAGGATTTTGAATGCCTGAAATAGTCGTATTGGATACGCATATTTGGGTATGGTGGCTTAATGATAAATTTAACTATTTATCGGCACAACAAATTGATTGCATAGAACAAGCCGAGCGAGTGGCTGTTTCGGTTATATCTTGTTTTGAAGTAGCCCAACTGGTGAAACGTGAACGCCTGATTTTGCCTTTGCCCATTAATGAATGGGTGCATGAGGCATTAACACCCGCTGGAGTTGAAGCATTACCGTTATCACCGGTTATTGCTTGTTTGGCTGTTAATCTAACTGATATTCATAAAGATCCGTTTGATCGAATGATTATTGCTACTGCTTTACACAATCAGGCTAAATTAATGAGCGTTGATGGCCATTTTAAAAATTATCCCGAATTGCATGGACATCTGATTGATACTTGAGTCCTGTAAACACCATTACTCTTTATAACTTACAATACTCAAAAAAATAGTTCAACAATGAGCATAACACTATGATAATTAACGGTGTAACCATCGACGCAACCTTTGCGGAAGCGTTTCCCATGAAAGCCA
>NZ_FUKJ01000333.1 GCF_900163745.1 Crenothrix polyspora | reverse complement strand
TTGCTTGGAAAGCGTTACGTCAAATTATATGCAAATTTGGAATAAGGGGTGCGGAATGTCGGCCAAAGAAATTAACCTGGCGAAATCCAATATGGCGGGTATCGAACCCAGTTTGCAACAGGCTATCCTGGATGAAATGGCGGCGAAGATACAGACCCAGTGCAAGACATCAAACCCCGTTCGCAATCCCATCGGCTACCTGACATGGATGTGCAACGCCCATAGGGCAGGGACGGCCGTCTTGACCAGCCTGGGTATCCGGTATGCCGAGAAACGGGAAAATCAGGCGGTCCTAGATCTACAGGCGCAAGAACAAAAACGCCAGCCGATGCCCGACAAAAAAACCGTAGTTCAAGCATCGGCCACCCGCCGTGTGGACTACTCAGACAAGATACAGGCATTGAAGGACAGCTTGAGGTCAAGGAAAAACAGCCAGGCCGACAGTGCAACTTACCCAGGCCAGCTTGGTGCAATGGGTTTGGGCGGAAATGCTGCGTGTTTTGCTGTTTAATTTGTGTCTGGTTAGTGAATGAAAATTTGGGTCTTTCCGAAGTGTGGCACGGTGCCACGCTTCGGAATTAGGGTGCGGCACAGTGCCGCACTTTGAAAATTGAGATATTGTGATGAGTCGCGTGTGGCTTAAATCAATGCCATTGAAAACAGGCTCACAGAATTGGGTTCAAGGTGTGGCACCGTGCCACACCTTGGATTGATGTGGTTTTAACGGCAAGGTAATTGTCGCCGAACAATTCTAGGCTAATGGCGCTGATAACGGGTTTTCAGTATCGGAGCCAGAGTGTGGCACGGTGCCACACTTCAGACTTAGGGTGCGGCACTGTGCCGCACCTTGGATTGATGTGGTTTTAACAGCTAGGTAATTGTCGCCGAATAATTCTAGGCTAATGGCGCTGATAACGGGTTTTCAGTATCGGAGCCGAAGTGTGGCACGGTGCGACACTTCGGAATCAGGGTGCGGCACAGTGCCGCACTTTGGGAGGTGTGAATTTTAGCCATTGGCTTGTATGTGGCTTTGGCCAATGCTACTGAAAATAGGTTCGTGGAATTGGAGTTTAGGGTGCGGCACAGTGCCGCACTTTGAACTGATGTGGTTTTAACTGCACGATAAATCGCGATGGCATTCTTGATTAATGGCGCTGATAACGGGTTGTCGGTATTGGTGTCAAAGTGTGGCACAGTGCCACACTTTGAAATTTGAGATATTGCTTCGATAGGCGTGTGGCCAAAGCCAGTTAAAAACAGGTTTTCGGAATTGGATTCAGAGTGCGGCACTGTGCCACGCCCTGGATTGATGTGGTTTTAATAGCAGAGTAACTCACGCTATCATTCGTGGTATTGGCACTGATAACAAGTTTTCGGTATCGGTACCAAAGTGTGGCACCGTGCCACACTTCGGACTCAGGGTGCGGCACTGTGCCGCACTTTGAAAATTGATATATTGCGTTGAAGCGCTTGTGGCTCAAGCCAAAGTCACTGAAACAGATTTGTGGAATTTAGATCAAGGTGTGGCACGGTGCGACACTTCGGACTCAGGGTGCGGTACTGTGCCGCACTTTGAGAATTTGCGATATTGCTTTGATAAGCGCGTGGCCAAGGCCAGTTAACAGGTTTTCGGAATTGGGTTCAGGGTGTGGCACAGTGCCACACTTTGGATTGATGTGGTTTTAACAGCAAGGTAATTGTCGACGAACAATTCTAGGCTAATAGCACTGATAATGGGTTTTCAGTATCGGAGCCAGTGTCGCACCGTGCCGCACTTTGGAAGGTGTGAATTTTAGCCATTGGCTTGCATGTGGTTTTGGTCAGTGACACTGAAAGCAGGTTCGTGAAATTAGAATTCAGGGTGCGGCATAGTGCCGCACTTTGAGGAGGCTTGATTTTATCCGTTGGGTTGCGCGTGGCTTAGGACAAGGCCATCAAAAACAGCTTTACGGATTTTGGATCAGGGTGCGGCACGGTGCCGCACCCTGGGTTGGTATAGTTTAACAAAAAGGTAAATCACAATGGCATTACAAGAAGAAGCAGGGGCAAAGATACAGGACAATAAAATCAG
>NZ_FUKJ01000286.1 GCF_900163745.1 Crenothrix polyspora | reverse complement strand
TAATAATGGTATTGGCGCTGGGAATATCGATGCCGCTTTCGATAATGGTCGAACACAGCAGCAGGTTAAAACGCTGATGATAAAAATCCAGCATAACCCGCTCCAGCTCACGCTCCGGCATTTGCCCGTGGGCGATTTCAATACGCGCTTCCGGCACTAACGCGGCCAGATCGTTGGCCATTTTTCCCATGCTTTTAACATCATTGTGCAGGAAAAACACTTGGCCGCCACGCTTAATCTCCCGCAAGCAGGCTTCCTTAATTTGCGCGTCTATCCACTGACTGATAAAGGTTTTAATGGCATGACGATTCGGCGGCGGACTGGCAATAATAGAAATATCCCGCAAACCCGACATCGCCATATTCAAGGTGCGCGGAATCGGTGTGGCCGTTAGCGTCAAAATATCCAGCTCGTTACGCAATTTTTTAAAATGCTCTTTCTGGGTGACACCAAAACGGTGTTCTTCATCAATAACTACCAAGCCCAAAGCCTGATATTTAATTTCTTTGGACAATAACTTGTGCGTGCCAATAACAATATCGACTTTGCCCTGCGCGAGGTCATCGGCAATTTCTTTCTGTTGCTTGGCTGATATAAACCGTGACAGCACCTCCACGCGTATCGGCCAATCGGCAAAGCGATCAGAAAAATTCTGGTAATGCTGCTGCGCCAACAACGTAGTCGGCACCAATACCGCCACCTGTTTGCCACTTTGCACGGCAATAAACGCCGCCCGCATGGAGACTTCGGTTTTACCAAAGCCGACATCGCCGCAAATCACCCGGTCCATCGGTTGAGGGCTGGCCATATCGCCCAGGATCATTTCAATGGCGGCCTGCTGATCTGGCGTTTCTTCAAACGGGAAGGCATCGGCAAAAGCCTGGTATTCAGTATCATCAACAACAAAGGCATGGCCTTGCCTGATGGCTCTGTTAGCATGAATTTCCAGCAATTCGGCTGCCACATCCCTAATGCGGGCGATGGCTTTTTTCTTGGCCTTGTTCCACTGGTCGCCGCCCAGTTTGTGCAACGGCGCTTCATCAGGACTCATGCCGGTATAACGACCGATGACATGCAGTGACGCAACCGGCACATAGAGTTTGTCGTTATTGGCATATTCCAGCATCAGAAACTCGGCGGGGATGCCACCGACACTCAGCGTGAATAAGCCCAAATAACGCCCGACACCGTGTTCCTGATGCACTACCGGCGCACCTATGGTCAATTCATTTAAATTATTGACGATATTTTCCAGCTCACGGACACCAGGCTTGCGCCGTCTACGGCGCTGCTGGACTTTTTCGCCAGACAACAGGCTTTCGGTAATAATGGCAATGGCCGGATTATCCAGCCACAGGCCATGATCGATAGGCGCAACTAAAATACAGGGCGACACATCGGATTTTAAAAATACCGACCAGCTATCCACTTGTTTAACGGAGACTTTATAGTGCCTTAATTTATCGATTAAGGCTTCCCTGCGCCCTGCTGATTCAGCGACAAATAAAATTTTACCGTTGAAATCCTTAACAAAACGCACCACAAACTGCTCAGCGTCAAGCAGCTTAGCATCAAGGGTTAAATTAGGTAATGCGTGGCACCTAAATGACGCACTATCAAGCATTGGCGGCTGAGATTCAGATACGGTATCGAAGCTAATACGCGCAAAGGCAGCAATACGTTTTTGTAATTCATCCGCCGATAAAAATAACGCACTGGGGGCTAATAAGGGTCTTTCGATATCGTATTTTCTTTGCTCAAAACGCTCTTCAGCTTCACCATAAAACACCTGGGCATTGTGCGCAAAGGCATTGCTGGTCACCAAGACAGCTGATTTAGGCAAATAATCAAACAAGGTGGCGGTTTGTTCCACAAACAGCGGCAGATAATACTCAATACCACTGGGGCTAATGCCTTTGGTCACATCCTGGTAGAGAATATTTTTCTCGAAAGCATTCGGAAAAGACTGTCTGAAGGCCTGGCGAAAATGTTTGATGGAGTCGTCAGTAAAAGGAAACTCGCGTGCCGGAAATAGCTGTATCTGGTCAATTTTATCCAGTGACCGCTGGGTTTCAGGATCGAAGGTACGAATAGACTCCACGTCTTCGTCGAATAATTCGATACGAAACGGCATTTTACTGCCCATCGGAAATAAATCGACTATCGCGCCCCTAACCGCAAATTCTGCATGTTGCTGCACTTGCGAAACACATTGATAACCGACGCTTTCCAGCTTGAGCCGACTTAACTCCAGATTAAACCGGTCACCTACCTTAATGGCAAAGCTGTGCGCTAAAACATGCTGGCGTGGTGCCAAACGGTGCATCAAGGTCGTTACCGAAACTATCAATGCGCCGCGTTTGACCTCTGGCAACAAGGCCAAAGTCCGCAGGCGCTCTGAAGTAATTTGCGGCAACGGTGAAAATACATCGTAAGGCAATGTTTCCCAATCGGGAAAATGCAGAATGGGATGCTCGCTTTGTAGAAAGAACGACAACTCATGCTCAAAGCGCAATGCCGTTTGATTGTCCGGTGTGATAACCACAAACAGGCGCTGTTCATTTTTAATGGCGGATGCCAACGCCAAAGAATCGCCGCAGCCAGTCAATCCTGTCCAGATGACGGTTTGATCGCTGGTTTTAGGAACAGAAGGGGAAAGAATCATAACAATTGGGAACTCTGGAAAAATACGGTGTGAAATAAAACTATGCGCCGACCGCTACAAATTTAAAATGTAACTCAGTAGATATTAAAAAAAGTCCACGGAAAACACGGAAAACACAAAAATTTTTCGGTAATAATTCTTTTTGCGATAAAACATCCACAACTTTGGCACCCTTCAAAAGTAGTGAACAGTTTGCGAAAGAATCATGCCAAGTTTGTGGGCATGTCTTTCTATTAAAGTTTCATAACGCAATGATTAAATACGGGTTAAATATATAAATCAATCTGTATAAAGGTTTTTGCCGGTTTGAATTGTTCACTATTTTTACGCATAAAATGAAGGGTGCCACAACTTTTCCGTGTTTTTTTGTGTTTTCTGTGGATAAATAAAAACGTTTTTGGGTAGTTACAAAGATGTTAATCCAGGAATGCTCTAATCGCGGCAATACCTTGTGCGCCAATCTGTTGTGCATAAGGCAAATCGGACGTGGATAAACCACCCAAAGCATAAACCGGAACCTTGGCATGAGACACCAATGTTTCGAACTCAGCCCAACCTAAGGGCTTAATATCTGCGTGTGTTTGCGTCGCCAATACCGGCGCTATCACCACAAAATCCACGCCTATTTTTTCAGCATACTGTAATTCAGCCAGATTATGACAAGACGCAGCCACCCAACGTTGATTAACGGGGCGTTGATCCAATGCCATTAAATGCTGGCTGGTTAAATGAACGCCATCAACTGCATAATTTTTGTCTGCTACGTCAGAATTCATGAGCAACAACGCACCGTGCTGTTGACACAATGGGTAAGCTGTTTCAACAAAATCCTGGATAGTTGCCGCCGACAGTCGTTTTAGCCGTGCCTGTACAAGCTTGATGCCTTGCGCTAGTATTTTTTCCAGATTGCTTAATACCGATGCTGGCTCGGCATCATCTAAAATCGCATAATAAACGGGCAGTTGGACGGCGGTGACGATGGGTTTATTCGCATCGGGAAAGGCGTAATGATTCAGCTCGTCAGGGGCTACCCATTTGATGGGCTGCTTATGACCATGATTAGCCCGGCCAGAAAACTGCTCAACCCAAAATACATGCAGCCGCACACTACGGTCACTGTAGTGGTGCTCGATGGTGATTAACGGCTTAGATGCCAGCACATCAATTGCCAGCTCTTCTTTAAGCTCTCGTCGCAACGCCTGTTCAAGCGACTCACCCGCTTCCACTTTACCGCCAGGAAATTCCCACAAGCCACCTTGATGCAAATCCGAATGCCGCAATGAGATCAAAATTTGCCCTGCCGGATTTTTCACCACACCAACAGCAACCTGCAATAAACTCATAACAAATTAGGTGCGGTATTCGGCATTAATACGCACATAATCGTAGGAAAAATCACAGGTTAGCACTTCCTGCCTGGCATCACCTCGCCCCAGCTTAACAGTAATGGTGATCTCTTCACGATCCATGACCTGTTGTCCGGCTTCTTCCGTGTAATCATCCGCGCGTTGGCCATTTTTGACGATACAGACATCATCCAGAAAAATTTGCACGTCTTCCAGTATCATATTTTCGACACCGGCTCGCCCCACAGCAGCCAATATGCGCCCCCAGTTAGGGTCACTGGCGAAAAATGCGGTTTTTACCAACGGTGAATGGGCAATGGTCTTGCCTACCCGCACGGCTTCTTCATCATGCAAGGCCTGTTCAACCTGGATGCGGATGAGCTTGGTCGCGCCTTCGCCATCTCTGACGATAGCTTCGGCCAATTGTTTGCACACACGCATTAAGGCATCAGAAAAATCGCGGAGCGCAGCACTGCCGTCTTTAATTTCAGGAACACGCGAACAGGCACTGGCCATCACCACACAGGCATCATTGGTTGAGGTATCGCCATCGACGGTAATCAGGTTAAAGGATTGCTCAACAGCTCGCGCTAAACATTGCTGCAATAAAACCTGGCTGATATTGGCATCGGTCGCGATAAAACCCAGCATGGTAGCCATATTGGGTTGAATCATGCCCGCACCTTTTGAAATACCATTGAAAGTAATGCTAGCGCCGTCAATGGTAATCACTTCCGAAACACCTTTGGGAAAGGTATCGGTGGTCATAATTGCGTGTGCGGCTTTTTCCCAGTGCGACAAGCGCAGATTGGCAAAAGCAGCTGGCAAGGCGGTGATAATTTTTGCCACTGGCAAGGGTTGGCCTATCACACCGGTAGAAAACGGCAACACCTGATTGGCTTGTCCCTTCACGACATCAGCAACACCGGCACATGATGCCAAAGCATCATCCATGCCTTGCGTTCCGGTGCCGGCATTGGCATTACCGGAATTAATCAATAACCAGCG
>NZ_FUKJ01000017.1 GCF_900163745.1 Crenothrix polyspora | reverse complement strand
CAGTATTTTTATCTATCCACGGAAAGCACAAAAAACACGGAAAAGTGTGTGGATATTTTGTCGCAAAAAGAATTATTACCGAAAACTTTTTGTGTCTTTTGTGCTTTCCGTGGACTCTTTTAACATCTACTGAGTAGTTACGGCGATTTTTCATTTTGCCTGAATTTGATAACGATCAACACGTCGCCAGGCCGAATCCGGTAATATTACAAGTGATGCCACATCACAGCCAACGCTGCCTTCTCAGACTTGTTTTAAAAGGTGAATACCATCATGACAGCCCTAACAAAAAATTTCGCAAAACTACAAAGCGCCTTCGAAGCCCAGGTCACACGACTTAAAAGCAGTGAGCAATACGTTACGTTGATGGCTTTACCGCCACTGCAACGCTGGTTAAGGATAGCGGGATTATTTTTGCTTTCGCAGCTGATCGTATTTGGCGGTTTGTATCTTATTTTCGGCAAACTGGTGGTGATCGGATTTTTTGCCAGTATTCTTGCTGGTTTGGCGACGGGTTTAGGTGCTTTGCCGGTTATTTATTTCAGGAATATTTCAGACAAGTTGTTTAGCAGTATGCTGGGGGCGGCAGCTGGCGTTATGCTAGCGGCAACGGCATTTTCCCTGCTCGTGCCGGGTATGGCTTTTGGTAACGTCCTATGGCCTGGCGAAGGGATTTATGTGGTATCGGTAGGTATGTTAATAGGTGCATTGTTTCTGCATTATGCCGACCGACAGTTACCGCATGTGCATTTTGATGCCGTTGTGGATACCCAGATCAATTCCTTAAGAAAAGTCTGGCTGTTTATTATCGCTATTACCATCCATAATTTTCCGGAAGGTATGTCGGTAGGTGTCAGTTTTGGTTCGGGCGAAATGAAAAATGGCCTGGTTTTGGCCATCGCCATCGCCTTACAAAATATTCCGGAAGGGCTAGCAGTCGCCTTACCCTTAGTCGGTTTGGGTTACAATCGCTGGCGTGCTGTGGGCATTGCTCTGGCAACAGGACTGGTTGAACCTGTTGGCGGTTTGTTAGGCGTTACTATGGTTACTCTGTTTCAACCCATTTTGCCGATTGCTATGGGATTTGCAGCCGGTGCAATGCTTTTTGTGATCAGTGAAGAAATTATTCCAGAAACCCATGCAAAAGGCCGTTCACGTTATGCGACGTTTTCTTTAATGATCGGCTTTATTGTCATGATGATTCTTGATAACGCGCTAGGTTAATGATTTTTCTAAAAATAACCTAACAATAAATATGGAAAAACTACAAATTGACTTCACATCTTTTGTCGCATCATTGCAATCAACAGATAGCCTTTATGATTTATTCGCTAGATTATCCCTGTTTTTTTCAAACCTCCCGCTAGGCGAAGTTCAAGCCATTATTACCTCGGCGGCGACCAGTTTTGCTTTAATTTTTGCTGCTGAGATGGGGGATAAAAGTCAACTTGTCTGTATGACCCTGGCAGCAAAGCATCGACCTGTTCCTGTGCTATTGGGTGCAATTGGTGCATTTGCATTGTTGAATGCGTTAGCGGTTGGCTTTGGCACGGCTATCGCTAGCTGGTTGCCTGACTATGTCATTGCCGCAACAGTTGCCTTGTTGTTTATTGTCTTTGGCATTCAGGCATTACGTACTTCTGTTGAAGATTCTGACGAGGACATCAAGGAAAAAACTGGGCATGGTATTTTCTTTACTACATTTTTATTGATTACCGTCGCTGAATTTGGCGACAAAACCCAGCTTGCTGTTGTTGCACTCAGTAGCACTAGTAGCCCTGTTGGCGTATGGCTAGGCTCTACATTAGCACTGGGTGCTACATCAGCATTGGGAGTTTTGGCGGGTCGGAAACTCTTACAAAAAATACCCCTGGAGCTGTTGCACAAAATCGGCGGCGTTATCTTTTTGCTGTTATCCAGTGTTGCTATTGTTAAGGCCTATCAAAGTTATTTTGGAATAAATAGATTGCTTTGATCGATTGCCCCCGCTTTGTAACTACTCAGCCGTCCAAAAGATAGAGTACAAGGTTTTTATCTATCCACGGAAAGCACAAAAAACACGGAAAAGTGCGGATATTTTGCCGTAAAAAGAATTATTACCGAAAACTTTTTGTGTCTTTTGTGCCGCTTAAAAGCGCCTACTTTTGGTTTCCGTGGACTTTTTAATATCTACTGAGGTAGTTACCCCGCTTTCATTAACGCACAAAGATCAATAAAGGCACTTTGTGCGTTAATGAGGTCTAGCATTCAGTATGGGTTTACCCGCAAACGGGTTTGATTATTTTTTGGCAGGTGCAGCCGGTGTCGCAGGCGCTGCCGCTCCCTTCATGTTGTGGTGACTTTCCATCATCTGGGCATGATGCGCTTTCATCAGCTGTAGTTGTTGTGTCTTAAGCAGTTCTTTTTTGGCAGGCTCTTTTTCGGCCAGTATTTGATTGGATAGATCGTGCATAGCTAACATGTGCTCTTGCATGGAGCGCATGTGCTGGTCTTTTTGTTCTTCGGTCATGCCAGCCATCATGCCGCCCATGCCACCCATACCATGATGCATTCCCATCCCCATACCTTTCATAGGCATGGTTTCCGGTTTTTGTACACTTTCTGCGCTACTTGTTGCAGTCATCACCGCAAATAAAATCAGTGCTGCAATTGATTGATAACTAGTGTTCATTGAAATCACCTCATTAATGATTGAAAAAGACAGTAATTAAACGCCTACAAACTACAGACGTTTGGTAATAATCGAAACGCCGTTGATGGAATTTTTGATTACGTTGCAGCTAAACAAGTCAGCTAAAAAATCCTTCGATAGGCTTAGGATTACACGGCACTTTGCTACCATGATCATCATAGCATTCATTTAACTATAACATTTTTCAATGTGTGGCTTTATTGATTCAAATCAAATCTGATTAACCAGAAAGTGTAATAGTCAACTCGGCAGTCGTGTTTTATCCAATTGATTATTATCGTGTAAGCCTGTGATCTTTTCCAAAGAGTGGGCATCTGAAATTGAAGGCGAATAATCTGCGAAGTTAGGTTCATCATGCCTTGATGGTAATCGTTCAGTCTCCTTTTTTCAAAGGGGGAGGGTGCCGGTGGTTTCCGATGAATGATTTAAACCGTAGAGACGCAAAATCTTGCGTCTCTACATTAATTTCACAATCCCATCGGGGATTATTATTCTCCATCTTGATTCATATCAAAGCCCATTAATCTAAACATGTCATAGTAGTCTCGTCGATAACATTATGACATCCTCCATATCCCATCTGTAGGGCTGGCTTATTTAGATAAAATCTATTTAAATGGATAGCCCTATTTTTTTGTAACGACAAACGATGGAGAGCATGGCATAACGAATCCCACTGAGGAGTTATTATGTCCACTACAAAATTTCAATCACGCCGTCATTTCTTAAAACAAAGCGGCATCGGCTTCTTAACCCTGGCCACTATGCCCAGCTGGTTGACAGCCGCAGAAAGTATGCACGGAATGCCGATATTGCCCCCCAGACAGGCATCGGCAAACTTTAAACCGGATGTTGAGCTTGATCTGTTTTGTCAAGAGACCGAAGTACCCGTTTTGGTAGGCCAGAAGACCCGTGTACAACAATATTCCGCCAAACTTTTGCACGGCCCAGAGCAAACTCTGACAACAATACCCGGTTCTTTTTTAGGGCCCGTCATACGGTTGCAGAAAGGCCAGAAAGTGCGGATTCACCTGCATAACCAACTGTCCGAAAATACGATTACCCATTGGCACGGCTTGCATGTCCCTGCCGAAGTTGACGGCCATCCTATGTATGCCATCAGTCCTGGGCAAACGTTTGTCTATGAATTTGAAGTGGTTAATCGCGCCTGTATGGCTATTTATCATCCACATCCGCACGAAGCTACCGCAACCCAGGTTTATCATGGTCTTGCCGGTGCCATCATTGTTAATGATGAGGAAGAGACCGCTCTGGGATTACCGTCTGGCGAATTTGAGATCCCCATTGTTATTCAGGACAAACTTTTTGATGGCCAAAATCAGCTGATCTATTCGCCTGGTATGCACGGCAGCATGTTTGGGTTTTATGGCAACAGGATTCTGGTAAATGGCCACCCTGAGACGCAACTGGACGTTGCGAGTCGCGCTTATCGATTACGTTTTCTCAATGGCTCAACCGCGCGTATTTATAAGTTGGCCTGGGATGATGGCACACCGATTACCGTGCTGGGTGTCGATGGCGGCTTGCTGGAACAACCCGAAAACATGCCTTACGTGATGCTCGCACCCGGTGAGCGCCTGGATGTATGGGCGGATTTTAGTAACCGTAGCGTGGGTTCACAGTTGGTGATGCGTAGCCTGGCTTTTTCCGGTGTTGTGCCAGCAATGGGCAGGGGCATGATGAGTTCCGAGGCTTATGGCTTACCGGTGGGCAGTGACTATGCTATTTTCACTGCACGCATCACCAAAAAAGTGACTGACAGCCCCAAACTACCCTCAACTTTATCAAAAATAAGCCGATACAGCATCGGCGATACCCATAATCCTAACAAGCCTGTGCCTATCACCATTTCCGAAGGCCACATGCAAATGCTGCTCAATGGTCGTCCCCATGCCTATAATGATGTTCAAGATAGCGAACGTATCCCCTTAAACACCATACAATTAATGGAAATTTCCCATGAGCAGAGCGGTGGGCATGGCATGGGTGGAATGGGAATGGGTCGAGGTATGGGTGGAATGGGTCGCGGCGGCATGGGAATGATGGGCGGTATGATGGCAATGGCACATCCCATACACTTGCACGGGCAGGCATTTCAGATTGTCAGCCGTAGTATCGGTTCTGCTAACGAAGGCGGTTATGCCACGGTAAACCAGGGCTTCATTAATAGCGGCCTTAAGGATACGGTGTTGGTGATGCCGGGAGAAACGGTGCGTATCATCAAGCCGTTTCAGGATTATAAGGGCTTGTTCATGTTCCATTGCCACAACCTTGAACATGAAGATATGGGCATGATGCGTGAGTTTTTGGTTGAATAACGCCTATTTTCGAAAATGTATATATTCACTTCCCCCTTTTTCAAAGAGGGGTACTGAAAATTATTTGAACCCAAACCTGTTCGGTAACCAGCCGTTATTAACGCAATCACGAAAACACCAGGCTGGCGTAGTTTCAGTTTTGTAACTCCAAAAAAACCAGCCCTGATATTTTTCGAAAGTCGCTAATTGCGCAGATGCATACGCACGATAAGCCACGTCCATTTGAAATTTATCCATAGTTTCCAGCGCATGATTAAAAGGCCCATTCGCCCACAGCGACACCACTTTTAAATCCATGCCTAAACTCCATTCACCGACATAAGCCCCGTACTCTATTTCATGAGCAATCCCATCGGCTTCCTGATTCCAGTCAACGATTGTTTTTTTGATGTGCCCGAAAATATCCAAATCAATTTCTTCCCGAACAAAACATTGGTAACGATGAATATCCAATATCACATTGTCGTACTCAGGTGCGGTTAAAAATCCCACATAGTCTCGATAAGATCGAAAACCATCATGAAAAACAACCGCCGTATCATCAGGCTTACAGTGTTTACGGATACGAGAATAACCGTCCGTAGTATATTTTTTTAACAGGTTGGTGTCGATATCCCAACGCGGTTCGTTTAAGACCTCAATCGCATGTAATGCGGAACGTCCATGATAGCGTTCTGCCAAGCTTTCCAGTACCCACAACGAATGTTCGATATAGCTCTTATCCGTGTGCCATTCACAAACATCTTTAATGCCGCCATTATCGAAACCGTTTTGACAGCCTGGCGCGGCATGTAAATCCAGCATTATCGACAAGCCATACTCTTCTGCCCAGTAGAATGCCTGATCAAGAATTTCAATTCCCCCTTCAACAAAAGGATGGCGAGACTCACCATAGGTTCTGTGGTAGGAATAATTGGCACCGAAAATCCAGTGTCCAATCGGGATACGTACCGCATTAATGCCGATACTGGCAAGCCAGGCGAAATCATCCTGGGTAATAAACGTTTGCCAGTGATGCCGTAACCTTGACGCGGCCTGAGTTCCCAGTTCAACACAGTAACTGGTTTCATCCACCGCATGCAGTCCTTCAAACAGACTGGGGGTCATCCATTTTTCCAGCACTAACCAGCCACCAAGATTGACACCGCGCAGTTTTTTGCCTTTGTTATGCATTAGCATCTGGTTCATGATCATTTCCCTATTAAATTATCGATACCCACTGAAACTAAATGTTCAGTTTACGTTGATGAAAGGCTTCAGCGGTCGGCTGATTGGTAATGCTCAAAATAGCCGATTGCGGAAGTTCTTTATCCAATAATGTCATCATCTGTATTTCGCCGTCCGGTGTCAAAGAATCCAGTGCTTCCTGAATAAAAATCCAGTCGGGTCGATGCAGTAAAACGCGCACGACACCCAAACGTTGCTGTTGCTCACGAGAAAGTAGCTGTCCCCATGATTCAACCTGATCAAGCTGCTTCACCAAATATTTAAGCTCTACTTTTTTTAACAATTTTTCCAAATCAGTTCGGCTGCATGATGCTATGTTTTTTGGGTAACAAATAGCGGCATAGAGCGACCCCGTTGGTAAATAAGGCCGAGGCGGCATAAAAAACAGGGCTTCATCAGCTGGAACTTCGATATGACCGGAACCCCAAGGCCATAAACCGGCAATCGCCTGAAACAGTTTTGCACCGGTAGCGGTTTCACCGGAAATCAATACCCGCTCACCGATTTTAATTTCATCATTGATGGTTGATGAAATGGTTTCGCCATCCAAATTGGCGATGGTGACGTTATCAAGCTTTAATACCGGTTTTTCAGACTTTTCGACACAAATCTGATGTGAATTAAGACACGCTATATCAAAATCCAGCTCATCAAGCGCTTTAACCAAGCCCAAAACCCGTTCAACTGAAGCTCGCCACTTGGCGATTTGAGCCATATTGTTGACCGGCCAAGACAACGCAGAAACCATGTGCCCAAAAGCCTGGACAGATTGCATCAACGTACCCAGGCTAATTGCACCCACAATATAACGCGGTGCCGCCACTAAAATGGGCAGCGCCATTGATGCTACCGAGTAACCTGAGGTAAATATCTGAATTTGTTTCCAAGCGGCAGTTTGCTGTTGATAGGTGTCGATAATGGCCTGGAAGGCGTTCAGAAAGCGCTTTTGTTCGTTATCTTCACCTTGAATTAAAGCGATCGCCTGGGAATTTTCTTGTGCCTTTATCAGATCATACCGGTAATTGGCCTCTTCAGCCTGGCGAAAATTGGTTGCCGCTGTCAATGGTTTAGCCATCCACCAACCTAATATCGAGGCAAAAACCGAATAAATAACGGCAATCCAAACCAAATAGCCAGCGACTGAAATCGACCCAAAACCCATATCGAAAACAACGGTATCCGATAAGGTCCAGAGAATTTTAGTAAAGCTGCCCAGCAGTAATACGCTATAAAACAGGGAATGTGCCATTGCGATAGCTTCTTCGGTGGCTATGCGAATATCTTCGGCTATGCGACCGTCAGGATTGTCATGATCGGTTTTAGACATAAAGGTAATCTGGTAATGTCGACCTTTATGCATCCATTTAGCAATAACCTTTTCGGTAAGCCATAAACGCCAGTCGATAAGCAAACGTCTTTTAACGATGAGGTGCATCGTTGTTATCGTGATGCTGGCAATAAAGATGAGTACGAGCGACCCTATCTGAGTCATTAAGCCCGTCATTGATCGTTGTTCGAGTGCATCAAACAAAGCCGCATTCCACTCGGTAATAATAACGGCGATACCGATTTGCGCCACGGTAAGCGCAATCAGTAACAGCGTATTCTTGCGGATTACAAACTTATTTTCAGAATTCCAAAAAGGCCCGGCCAATTTTACAAACTGCATTAAAAAGTTGTCTTGTCCCCACATCGTCACCCCCTGTCGAAAAATCGAAAAAATACGGCACTCACCAATCAAACTCATTGATATTTGACTACTTAATTTTCTATCGTATTATCGTTAGTGGTAGCTTATCGTTTTACGGATTCTTTTGGAACAACAATATTAAATCGGGGGCAGCGATGGTATCAGCAACATCAAGCAGTATCTTAAATATCGCCCACCGTGGTGCCAGGGCTTATGCCCCTGAAAATACACTGGTGGCCTTTGCCAAGGCTAAAACGTTTGGCTGCCAAATGTTCGAGATGGATGTACGCCTATCGAAAGAGGGTGTGGTTATTGTTCATCACGATGAACAACTGACCCGATGTACGGATGTTGAAAGCAAATTCCCTGGTCGCAGCAGTTATGCGGTTGCAGATTTTACTATTGCGGAGCTTAACCGTTTAGATGCGGGAAGTTGGTATATTGAGCAGTTGACTCTACCCAACCACGCAAGACAAGCCTTTCTGCAAAGTTTAACGGATGCTGAAATAGCTGAATTTATCAGTCCATCCGAACGCAAGCTTTATGCTTCCGGCAGCATAAAAATTCCAACGCTTGCCGACACATTATCCCTGGCTAAAGACCTTGAACTGATGGTTAATATAGAACTCAAAGCTCAGAAGGGTACTGAGTCGGGACTGGTTGCTGCCGTATTAAAAACCGTACAAACAATGAGACTGGAGGATCAAATTTTAATCTCCTCCTTTGAGCATGATTTATTACGACAGGTGCGGCGGCAATCAACAAAAATAGCGACGGCTGTTCTCAGTGAAATGCCTATTAAAGCGCCGTTAAGCTATTTACGCACACTTAAAGCAAATGCTTACAATCTGGAGTGTTACAGGGATTTAAAGCGCAATGGTTTTGGTGATTTGGCTGGCAAGCGTTATCTTGCCCACATCAATAAGGTTCGTAACGCAGGTTTCGGTGTCAATATATGGACGTGTAACGACCCCGAAGAGTTAAAGTATTTGTTGGCTGCTGGTGTAACCGGCCTGGTATCTGATTACCCGAATCGAGTGCGTGAAATAATGACAGCCGATGTTACCCAGGTTTTCACTTTGTGAAGCATGTAATATGAGCCCATAGGAGAAACCATGAAAATTCATCAACTTAACACGGAAGAAGCTCTCGCCAGTCTCCACAGTCGCCTCGATGGCCTGAATCAAGCTGAAGTTATCGGTCGTTTACATGAGTACGGATTGAATCAGGTTGATGAGGTGCAAACCGAATCACTGTTATTGCGCTTTATAAAAGAGTTCACACACTTCTTTGCCTTGATTTTGTGGCTTGCAGCGGGGTTGGCTTTTTTTGCCGAATATCGACAACCCGGTGGCGGCATGGATACTTTAGGCTATGCGGTGCTGGGTGTTATCCTGATTAATGGCCTATTTTCGTTCTGGCAACAGTATCGTGCAGAACATGCCATTAATGCGTTACAAAAGCTGTTGCCGCATTATGTCAAGGTGGTGCGTAATGGCAAATTAGAACAGATACTGGTTGCGCAACTGGTGCCTGGCGATGTCGTTTTGTTACAAGAAGGCGACAATGTACCCGCTGACTGCCGATTGCTGGAAGCCTTTACGCTACGGGTTAATAACGCCACGGTTACCGGCGAATCTTTACCCCAAGCACGCGATGCACTACGGTCTTCGGAAGAAAATCTGGAACACAGCCGTAACACCTTATTGGCTGGCACCTCGATAGTCTCTGGTGAAGGCAAGGCGGTGGTGTTTGCAACGGGGATGCACACGGAATTTGGCAAAATTGCGCATTTAACGCAAACTGCCGTTAAAGGTAGCTCGCCCCTGCAAACCGAAATCATCCGCCTCAGCCGTATCATTGCGGGTCTATCGATAGCACTCGGCCTAGCATTTTTCTTTATCGGCCACAGCATGGGCTTATCGTTCTGGGACAACTTCATCTTTGCCATTGGTATAATTGTCGCTAACGTTCCAGAAGGTTTGTTACCTACCGTCACGCTAGCTCTAGCGATGGCGACACAACGTATGGCCAAACGCCAAGCTCTGATTCGGCATTTACCGTCAGTGGAAACGTTAGGAGCAGTGACAGTTATTTGTACCGATAAAACTGGCACTTTAACCGAAAATCGAATGGCAGTCAGTAGCCTGTATCTGGATGGCCAACTAACTACACCGACGCAAATACAACGCCAGCCAGAACTTGCCCACCTGCATCGACGGTTTTTTGAAGATGCCCTGCTCTGCCATAATCTAAAAGAAACAGTAAACGAGGGCAAATGGCAAGCTTTGGGTGACCCTATGGAAATTGCTTTGGTGCGTATGGCCAAAAATTGTCTGGGCGAAAATATTAGCTACCCAAAAATCAACGAAGTCCCTTTCGATACCGACCGCAAACGACTTTCGACTATCCATCAAACCCCACACGGTATCATGCTGTATTGCAAGGGGGCCCTGGAAATGCTGTTACCCCTGTGTCAGCAGGTACAAACCAGTACCGGAATAATCCCTCTAACCGCAGAGCTTAAGCAAGCCTACTTGCATAGTCAGGAAGAAATGGCCAGTCAGGGTTTACGGGTATTGGCCTTTGCGTGGCGTAAATTATCCGAGGGTCATAACAGTGAATCTCAGGAACAGGATTTAATTTTGAGCGGCTTGGTTGGTCTGGAGGATCCGTTCAGACCAGAAGTACCAGAAGCCATGCGCCTATGCCGCGCCGCAGGCATTAAAGTGATTATGGTGACTGGCGATCACCCGCATACGGCCTTGGCAATTGGTCGACAAATTGGCCAAATTCAATCGGAACATCCGGTGGTGATTACCGGTGACCAGTTGCGTAAGTTGTCTGAAATCCAATTGCGCCTGGCATTGGATGCACCCGATATTATTTTTGCCAGAGTAGGTGCCGATCAGAAAATGCGCATCGTAGCGGCATTAAAAAAGAAAAAACAAATTGTCGCGGTAACGGGAGATGGCGTAAATGACGCACCAGCGCTCAAGTTGGCAGATATTGGTATCGCCATGGGTATAGCTGGCACAGATGTCGCAAAAGAAGCGGCGGATATGATTTTGCTGGATGATAATTTTGCCAGTATTATTGCCGCCATTGAAGAAGGTCGTGCCGTGTATGCCAATATCCGTAAATTTTTGGCTTACATCCTGACCTCCAATATCCCGGAGATTCTACCTTATCTGGTATTTGCGTTGCTTAAAATACCCTTGCCATTGACCATTATTCAAATCCTGGCGGTTGATTTAGGAACTGATATGTTGCCCGCTTTGGGATTAGGCGTAGAAAAGCCGGAAGCGGACAGTATGAACAAGCCGCCTCGTTCACGCCAGGAACGCCTGCTTGATTGGCCATTGCTGTTACGTGCTTATTTGTTTTTAGGGGTGTTGGAAGCCATTGTCTTGATGGCAGCTTATTTCTTCGTGCTACACACCGGCGGTTGGCAATGGGGAGAGCAACTGGCTAGTCAATCCCCTCTCTATCTGCAAGCGACGACGGCTTGTTTTAGCGCTATTATCATCACGCAAATCGTGAATGTATTCCTGTGTAAAAGCCCAAAACGTAGCCTGTTCAGTGCCGCATTGTTTGATAACCCGATCATCCTTTGGGGGATTGCCTTGGAAATTACGCTCGTTGGACTGATTGATTACACACGCTGGGGTAATACACTCTTTGGTACGCACCCTCTGGCAGCGGAGGTGTGGTTGTTTATCCTCCCTTTTGCGCTGGGAATGCTGTTATTGGAAGAGTTACGCAAATGGCTAGCAGCTAAAGTGAATGCGTAATTAAAGGCAGCAATTCTCATTATGGAAAACAATTTAAATTCAATGGTATAAAAGTAATTTATTTTCAGTTTTGATATTTTTCGTCGTAGATATTGCCGATCCATTATGGTTAGCACATTCAACATTTAGTCATTATGAATGAAAGCCGCATGAATCCTACATTCTGGGAATCGACATTTCTTACTGATACGACTGTTTTTTCAATAACTGATGAAAATTCACTTTTAATAAATTTCAAGTCATTGATTCTTATTAAAACTCCATAATGAGAATTGCTGAATTAAAGGCGTTTGGGTACAGCCGTTGGTATGAGGATGCTCACAATTCGCTTACTGAATTGTGTACATCACAGAGGAAACGAAATTTATTAGATAGAATCCCCCTCGATCCCCCTTTTTCAAAAGGGGAGGTGAATACTTGTGATTTTTCAGTGTGGGCTAATTATGCACGGCTACTTCAGCTTTATGTTGTACCAAAATAGCTTTGGCTTTTTCAACTTCCTGGTCGGTTCCGTGGACAATCAGTAAGAACTTGTCAGCCTTGAGCGCAGTTTCGTACAGAACGATACTGTCTTCAGGAATACCAATGCTTGCAAGTGCGCCGCCCAAGGCAGTCAGGCCACCCGTAACGACAGCCGCTTCAAGGGCGGTGATCACCATGCCTACCAATGGGCCACCCATCATGATGGGACCTATACCCGGCACAAAGAAAAATGCCGAACCGAACAGAAGACCCCAGATCCAGCCCCAAAATGCACCGTACTTTCCCCAGGTGGCCATACGGTCGCCAATGTTGTAATAGCCGACGACGTTTTCTTCAGTGTGATAATCCTTACCTACCACGGACAGTTTTTTCATATCATAGTTGGACTCTTGTAATTCCTTGACGGCATTTTCAGCATCTTGGTGAGTGTGAAAGATTCCAATGGCTGAGTTGTGTTTATTGTGCATGATATTCCTCAATGGTTTTGAGTAGAAAAATGGGCAGGCCACGCTGTAATGCGTATTCTGTAAGATGGCGATAGACACAATGGCTGCATTACTATTAAGGCTAACACTAACTGATAGCGCGTCATTGCGTCAAGGCAATTAAACTTTATTTCCGAATCAACAGGAGTCGGGTTGAAAGCTAGGAAACTATGTGGCAAGCCTTTAGTCGAATGGATATAGATTGTACTGATTCGTTGAACGTCACTCAGTCTTTAACGCATGTACGGCCTGTAATATATTGATTATTTTGAAAGGGGATAGTAATGAAAAAGCAAATTCAGCAACATGCAGTTTATGGGTTGTTGGTAATACTGCTCAGCGTAATAGGCATGGCTAAAGGCGCAGCCGAAAGCTTGCAACAACCTCAGCAAGTCATACAAAATATTTCAGACACCCTACAGAAAAAACTACAGGACAAATCGTTTACCCAGAATTTTGCAAGCGTTGTGCAGTTTGTTAAAACCGTCATTGATCCACATACGGATTTTGACAAAATATCACCCCTGGTTTTGGGAAAACACTGGAAAACCGCAACACCAACGGAACAGGAAGGTTTTAAACAAGAGTTTCAAACCCTGCTAATAAGAGCCTATTCCAGAGCCTTCGTTGAATACAACAATTGGACAATAAGCTACCTGCCTGTTGAAACAGCGAGTGATGCCAAAAAAGTCATCGTAAAGACAAAAGTTATGCAACCCAGTATTCAAGCTATTGAAGTCAATTACCGCATGTTTCTGAGTAATGGCGAATGGAAGGTTTACGACATACTCATTGAAGGCGTGAGTCTGGTAACCACTTATCGCTCAACTTTCAGTGATGAAATTCAAAGCAAAGGTTCATTAAGTGCCGTTATTGACACGCTGGCTAAACGTAATGCGGACGCACTTTCAGCAAAATAGATAGTTCTTGGCATAGCATCCGCATAACAGCCATAAGTATCTACACAAGTTTCAAGCTCCTTCTCCAGCGGGAGAAGGCTGGGATGAGGGGAAATATAACTTGTTGATTTTATTCTCCTCACCCCAACCCTCTCCAGCAGGAGAGGGAGTTCGCCGGTCTTTTAACTTATTGTTTTTATTGGCCTGAAAAGTTGTGTAGATACCTATGCATAACAGCGCTGAATTAATCAGCGCTTTTAAGACAGATGACCAATGCCAATCAAAGATGCGGCAAATACTGTGGAAGGTGTTTACGAATATCTACGGCGCTTTGCGGAGCAATATTTTTATCAAGTTCGAAACAGACGTGTTTTTTAACTTGTTCCGGTAAGCACAAACGCAATAACCCAAGAAAAGAGGGCTCGGCAATAATCAACAATTGTTCAAATTTGTTGGCGTTGTGTCCAGCTTCCAGATGTTGAGCAACCTGATGGGCAAAGTTGTCAGCCTCGTGTTTTTTGGGGTCGGTGGCTTGCTCAAGCGCATGTCTACTGCCGTCAGCGCTTTTAATTCTTCCGGGTAGATCAGTTGTTATTTCTCGATCGTGTAAACGGCCTTCCGTATGCGCCAGCCCATCTATTTCTTCCAAAGCAGAAGACGGTGAATCAGCAGTAAAAATGCGAGCCTGCGTGTTATCAGCAACGAGTATCCAGGTTAATTTCATGATTATTTCCTCCTAGGAAAATTGTACTTTTTATATTAATTTTAGGGGTGTAAAGCTGTTAAATCTCATTCGCTTGGACATGCCCCCCTTGTGTTTAACTGCGCACGTAACAAGTCAAGCTCTTCCATCAAATCCAGTGCCAAACCGATACCTGCCAGATTAACACCCAAATCACGTTGTAACCTGAGTGCCGACCGAACACGCACGACATTGCCACCCGAAAAGCGCCATAAATGCAGCTCTCTTCCGTCAGGTTCAATGATACCCTCTTCAACCAGCGTGATAACCCAGTCGGCATGAACACCGCAAGCACGACACAACTGCCCCAGTGTCAAAATATCTTCTTCAATAATCGTTCCGGTGTGGACTAATGATAGATCGAGTGCGTTCATTGTATTTAGCCTCCCATAGACAGGCGCGGATTAAAATCAAGCACTTGCTGCATATTTTGGTAAACGGCCTTAGCTTGCTCTGTGTTTGCCGGTGGCAGGACAACCTGTAGCACCACAAAAAAATCGCCCGGTGTCCTGGTAGGCAGGCCACGACCCGCCAGACGCAGTTTACCACCTTGCCTGGAATTGGGCGGTATTTTCAGATCAACATGGCCTTCCGGCGTAGGCACTTTGATTTTAGCCCCTAACGCCGCTTCCCACGGAGTAACAGGAAGATCCAGATACACATCGGATTCGGCAACGCGATAAAGCGGATGGGTGTTAAACGCTATTTCAAGGAACAAATCGCCGGCCTGGCCATTACCCAAGCCAGGATTACCTTGCTCCGCCAGTTTGATATGTTGTCCTGGCTTAATACCTTTGGGAATTTTGACGTTCAGGCTTCTGTGCTTCACTTGCACTTGACCTTGGGCATTCATTTCAGGCGCACTCAGGGAAATATTACGTGTCGCCCCGTGATAACTGTCCTCCAGATCAATATGGATTTTGGCATGGCTATCCTGTCCACGCAGATGCTCACCGTGGTGGCGATGTCCGGTTCCTGCTGACCTGAAGCCTTCTGCACCACCAAACAGTTGTTCAAAAAAATCACTGAAATCACCGGCATCGCCACCGGTAAAACCACCACCTTTAAACTCAAAGCCTTCATCCCAATTTGGCGGCGGCCGGAAATCCTGTCCTGATTTCCAGTTCTCACCTAGCTGGTTATAAGCTGCCCTTTTTTCAGGATCTTTGAGGACTTCATAAGCCTCGCCCAACTCCTTGAATTTTGCTTCGGCATCGGCTTCCTTGCTGACATCGGGATGATACTTACGCGCCAGTTTACGATAGGCGCGTTTAATTTCATCCTGGCTGGCATCGCGGGCAAGCTCCATGATCTTATAGTAATCTTTATATTGCATATTAACGCCTGTTTGTTTAGTGCCACAATCAATCGGGTATCTTGGGTCGTACTTATAAACCCGTTAGCCGTTGCTCAGTCGCCAATATTGTCTGTGTCGTCTGTAACACGCTATCAGGATTGAGGCTTATCGAATCTATGCCGAGTTCAACCAGAAACTCCGCCATATCAGGGTAATCTGAAGGCGCTTGTCCGCACAAGCCAATGTGTTTGTGATTGCGATGCGCTCCCGTAACCGCCAGGCGGATCATCTCTTTAACACCAAGGTCGCGTTCATCAAAATCATTGGCGACGATAGCAGAATCCCTGTCCACACCTAACGTGAGCTGGGTCAAATCGTTAGAGCCTATAGAAAAGCCATCAAAAACCTGTGCGAACGCATCAATCTGAATAACGTTATTGGGAATTTCGCACATGACGTAAATTTGCAGACCGTTTTCACCACGCTTTAGGCCGAGTTTTGCCATCGCCTCAAGCACGAGCTCCGCCTCTTGCACACGGCGGCAAAACGGAATCATCAAAATAACATTGCTTAAGCCCATGTCATCACGTACCCGTTTCATCGCTGCACATTCCAGCGCGAAACCTTCCGCATAAGCTGGGTGGATATAACGCGAGGCTCCGCGAAACCCTATCATGGGATTGGCTTCGTCAAACTCAAAATCACGACCACCGAGCAGCGCTGCATATTCATTGGTTTTAAAATCCGTCATCCTGACAATAACAGGTTTAGGATAAAACGCAGCCGCAATAGTGGCTACGCCTTCAGACAGTCGTTCGATAAAAAAATCTTCCGGTTTTTCATACGTGCAGGTCAGCTGTTTGAGTTGATCAAGTACGCCCGCATCCTGCACACGTTCTGGGTGAATCAAAGCCAAAGGATGTGCCTTGATATATTCAGCAATGATGAATTCCATGCGTGCCAGACCTACGCCATCGTTCGGCAGGAAAGATGTTTTAAAGGCCAGCTCAGGGTTGCCGATATTGAGCATGATTTTGGTTTTGGGTCGTTTTAAACCTGACAAATCGGTGGTCTTCAATTCAAAATCAAGCAGCCCTCCATACACCTTTCCCGCATCGCCTTCGGCACAGGACACGGTTACCGGTGTGTTGTTCTGAATGGCGGTCGTGGCATTCTCGCAGCCGATGACGGCAGGCACGCCGAGTTCACGGGCAATAATTGCCGCATGACAAGTGCGACCACCCCGATTGGTGACAATGGCAGACGCTATTTTCATTACCGGCTCCCAATCGGGGGTGGTAATGTCGGCAACCAGGACATCACCCGGTTTGAAATCGCTCAACTGGCCAAGATGTTCTATGATGCGGGCATTGCCGGTTGCAATCTTGCTGCCAACCGCATGACCGGTGACGATCGGCGCACGTTTGTCTTTCAAGACATAGTTTTCCATAATCATGCTGTTGCGCTGCGACACCACCGTTTCAGGCCGTGCCTGCACGATATATAACAGGCCATCGACACCGTCTTTGGCCCATTCCATGTCCATTGGTCTGGGTTGTCCGGCTTTGCCGCTGTAATGTTTTTCTATTTTGATGGCATAATCGGCCAGCGTCAGTACGTCCTGATCATTAATGCAAAAACGACTGCGCTCTTCTTCTGAGGTGACAATATTTTGGGTGGGTTCGCGGGTGCGGCCTTCGCTGTAGACCATTTTAATTTTTTTGGCACCCAGTGTGCGTTTCAAAACTGCACGAAAACCCTGCTCGAAAGTTGGTTTATGCACGTAAAATTCATCGGGATCGACCGCGCCCTGCACAACGTTTTCACCCAGGCCGTAAGCGCCGGTAATAAACACCACATCATTGAATCCCGATTCAGTATCCAATGAAAACATGACCCCGCTGGCGTTCAAATCGGAACGCACCATTTTCATGATGCCTATGGAAAGGCCAAGCTTGAAGTGGTCAAAGCCCTGATCTATGCGGTAATGAATGGCACGGTCAGTAAACAGGCTGGCAAAGCAGCGTTTACACGCTTCCAGTAAAGCTCGCTCGCCACGGATATTTAAAAATGTATCCTGTTGCCCTGCAAAGCTGGCAGTAGGTAAATCTTCGGCGGTCGCAGAACTGCGCACGGCAAGGCTTAAGGTGTCGCCATACTGTTGTTGAAGCTGGTGGTAAGCGCCAACAATCTGCTTTTCCAGCAGATCGGGAATGGATGCCGCATAAATGATTTCCCTGGCTTTTCGGGCACGTTGAGCCAGATCGGCCAGATCGTCAGCATCAAAATCATCCAGGGCCTTATGCAGTTCAGGCCAGGCATTTGCCTCATCCAGCATGTAGTGATAGCCTTCGGCGGTAACGGCGAAACCATTGGGGATGTTGATGCCTTGCGGTATTAGCTCACGGTACATTTCACCCAAGGAGGCGTTTTTACCGCCTACCAGGGGAATATCATCGAGTGTGAGTTCGTTAAACCAACGGATATAGCTTTTTTGCTCAGACATGCGGCTTTCTCCCTTAGAGTGATTATGGGTAATACTTAGATGTTGATACGGTCGCCCACTTTAGGAACATTGGCTTGCCAGCCTCGGCGGTTAAAACAGGTTTGCAATGATAAGGCCGCGTTTTTTTCACCGTGTATCAAATATAAACGCGGTTTAGGCTCATTAAAATGACCTGCCCATTGCAGTAACTGAGATTGATCGGCATGGGCGCTTAATGCACCCAGGGTATGAATATGGGCGGCGACATTCACTTCAGAACCTAAAATTTTCAGCACTTTCTTGTTGCCATCAACCAGCATCCGACCCAAAGTGCCTTGTGCCTGAAAGCCAGCAATAATGATATGGGCATCACGCCGCCATAAATTGTATTTGAGGTGATGGCGAATACGTCCACCATTGCACATGCCGCTGCCTGCAATAATAATAGCTCCGCCCGTGATGCGGTTGACCGCCATAGATTCTTCCGCTGTCTCCGAATAAACCAGACCTTTAAGCCAGGCCTGCCAGCCTTGCGGGGCTAACTTGGTAAATTCGGGATCATCAATATTGAACAGGCGAGTATGTTGTGCATAAATTTTACTGGCTTTAATAGCCATAGGGCTATCGAGGTAAATCTGTTGCTGGTGAAGGCCGCCTTGACGCTGGAGTTTACCCAGCCAATAAATCAAATCCTGGGTTCGACCCACGGCAAAGGCGGGGATAATGACATTGCCGCCACTTTGCGCAGCGGCGGCAAGGGCTTCGCGTAATTCAACCAGGGTGTTTTCCAGGGGCTTGTGATCGCGGTCACCGTAGGTAGATTCCAGCAACAAGACATCCGCATGAGGTATGATTTCGGCATCGCGCAATAGCGGTGAATTAGGATTGCCCAGGTCACCTGAAAAAACTAAGGTTTTAGTGTTCGATCCATCCTTAATAACCAGTTGTACAATCGATGACCCCAGAATATGCCCCGCCTCATGAAAAGAAATGCTGATGTCGGGCAATATGTCTGTGGGGGTTTTATAGGCGACTGCAACTCTCAGCGCTAGCAAAGCTTCTACATCTTCAAGCTCATAAAGCGGCTCCAGCAATTCTTTACCGGCACGTTCGCGGCGCTTGTTTTCCCATTCGGTATCCTTAAGTTGCAGGTGTACTGCATCTCTGAGCATTAAATCCAGTAAGGGAAAGCTGGCTTCGGTCAAAAACACCGAGCCTTTAAAGCCATCCTTAACCAGCTTGGGCAGACGACCGCAATGATCCAGATGGGCATGAGATAACACCACGGCATCAATACTGGCCGGATCAAACGGAAAATCAAGCGCATTTTGCTTTTCCGTTTCTCTGGAACCCTGGAACATGCCACAATCCAGCAAAACACGATGCTTTGCAGTTTCCAGTAGATAACAAGAGCCGGTAACCTGGCCGGTAGCACCCCAAAAAGTAAGATTTATCATGATCTGTTCCTATAGTTTAGGTGAGTGTCGCTGTTAAAAACATAACTTGCAAGGTTTGGTTTTTACGTGTGCTATGAACCGATAGTGTTAATAGTCTGAAAGCGTTTTTGGGGGGATAGCTGCTCTTAAGGCATTTAACACCGCCAACACATCAATAATCTCCTGGGTAACCGCCCCTGCGACCGGTGTAAGATAGCCTAATCCGGCAAAACCCATACCAATCAGGCTTAATGCCATGCCACCTATGGCGCTTTGCAAGGCTATTTTACGCATCCTGGCACCGATATGAAAAAGCTCATCAACTTTTAACAAGGAGCTGTTCATGATGACGGCATCAGCCGATTCACCGGTAATATCACTATTTTGACCAAAAGCGATGCCGATAGTTGCAGCGGTAAGCGCTGGGGCATCATTAATGCCATCACCCAGAAACACTGTTTTTGCTGTTTTGGTTTCATGGCGCACTATTTCCAGTTTCTGTTCGGGGCTTTGGCTGAAAAAAACATGTTCAATACCGACTTGTTCGGCCAGATAGCGGACTTCTGACTCCCTGTCGCCAGACACCAACAGCACCCGATCAAACAGGTGGTTTGGCTGTAAGTGATTAATGAACGATGAACTGTCCGTGCGGACTTCATCACGAAATTGCAGGGTTGCCGCGTAAGCATTATCAATCAGAACAATACATTCCAGACCACCTGTTACAGGTGGCAATGCCTCCTCAGTCATTGGATGCGATTGGTCAACAAACTGTTTGCGACTGGTAATCTGCACCTGTTTTCCAGCGACATTGCCTTTAAGCCCTTCACCGGGCAACTCGGTAATGTTGTTAACGCTCAGCGGCGCAAGAGAGGCTTTTTCTGCGGCTTTAACAATGGCGCTGGAGAGCGGGTGTTTGGAATAACTCTCCAGGCTGGCAATTAAGCCCAGCACTTCCTGCTTATTATGATCTTTGCTGGGAATCAAGGCAGTTAGGGAAGGGCGGCCATAGGTCAGCGTGCCGGTTTTATCAAAAATGGCGGTACGGCAAGTACCGATGGTTTCCAGAATAGCCGGATTCTTGATGATGATTTCCCGTCGGGCGGCCAGTGAAATTGAGCTGATAATGGTCACAGGAATACCAATCAAGAGAGGGCAGGGCGTAGCAATAACCAGCACCGCCAAAAAGCGGATGACATCGCCACTG
Organism: Crenothrix polyspora; assembly: GCF_900163745.1. Taxonomy (GTDB): domain Bacteria; phylum Pseudomonadota; class Gammaproteobacteria; order Methylococcales; family Methylomonadaceae; genus Crenothrix; species Crenothrix polyspora_B. Next base: position 13,950 of record NZ_FUKJ01000017.1, on the reverse strand, counting down.
ACCGACCAGGCAATCACGGCAATAATAATGGCCAAAGGCGTATAAACCGCGCCCAGCTTATCGCCTAATCGCCTGATGTTTGGCCGGTACTGCTCGGATGAGTGCATCACTTCCATGATTTTGGCATAACGGGAATCCACCGCCAGCTTATCGGCACGAATGGTTAAGGCCGAATCACCGTTGATAGCCCCAGACATGACGGTGGAACCGCTGACTTTAGACATCATATACGGCTCGCCGGTCAAATAGGATTCATCCATTGTGCTGGAACCTTCCAGAACCGTGCCATCAACGGGGCAAAGCTCATGGGGCATAATCAATAAAGTGTCGCCGATAACGACCTGTTCGGTGCTGATGTCGATGAGTGTATCGGCTGATGTTCTATGCGCGATGGATGGCATACGGCTAGCCAACGCTTCCAGCACTGAGGAAGCTTTACGTACCGCGTAAGATTCCAGCACCGCACCGCCGGATAGCATTAACACCACCAAGCTGCCTGCCAGATATTCATCCAGTGCTACCGCAGTGACGATGGATATTCCCGCCAGCAGGTCGGCACCAAAATCGCCTTGCAATAATTTAGTAGCAAGTTGATAAACCAGGGGGATTCCGCCAAAGATTAATAGCATTATCAGCGGTAGTTGCACTAGCGTAATGGACAGTGTGCAGTGGCCTTGATAGACACTGGTAGCCGCTGACGTTAGAGCCGCATTTAACGATAAGCTATAGGCATCATGGCCAATATCGAGCGCATAGCGCAATATCAGATAGCAAGCGATACCCAGTAGGCTCAAAATGGCGATGATACTTTCGGATTTTACGGCAGGTGTCGTTACTTGCTTGGTTTTGGCCATATTGATAATTTTTTTAACAGTGAAACAGGTGTACAGCAATCGACAGAAAGGCTCTATTTATCAATCTGCTTTTTAAAGCTGTGAGTGCCGTTTGCCCGTAAATTTAGAGTACAAAATAACACTGCAATGTAATGCCGTTGTTGACATTAATCAATAAAATTGAGGCTGTGGCTTTATTAAAGCCGGTTAAAAATTACTCTAATTATTTTTAAGTCATTTATGTGCATGATTAGATTTATTTTCCTATCATGAACGAGGCTTAAGCTTTTATCAGATTCATTTAGTTTAGGTGTTGACAATAGTTATAATCGGCTTATAATAGCGCCTAGCTAGAAAATATGATTTACCTTCATGCTTACCATTTCGATGTATCTTCTGTAGTTCCTCGTCCTGTTTATCATTTTGTAATTTCCAAATTTACCAGCTAGACCCGCCTTTTTAAGGTTTTTATTTATATATTTATAGGACTCATTATGTCTACAATCACTACAGGCACTGTTAAATGGTTTAATTCAGAGAAAGGCTTCGGCTTTATCGAACAGCAATCAGGCCCCGATGTTTTCGTACATTTTCAACAAATCAATAACGCTGGTGGTTACAAATCACTGGATGAAGGCCAAAAAGTACAGTTCAGCGTAACGCAAGGCCAAAAAGGCCTACAAGCTGAAAACGTAACCGTTATCTAATACATAGTTAACACGTTGCCCCCTCGCGTGGGGGGGCACGGCTTTCTCATAAAACATTCACATCCTTCCAAGAATAGATTCCAAGTCGAAAACGGAATCTGCATCATTCCTTACCGTTTGGTTTCCATTTCTAAATTTTGGTATTCATGTTGTTCCAATTTACCATCTTTACCTGCGTCTATCAGATCAAATACTTTTAGCATATAAGGAAAATTTTTCAATTCTTCTTTGGTGAGGTAGTGATCGTCATCTATATCAACCTGAGCAAATGCTGGAAATGTACCATCTTCGGGTCTTTTGACAGACTCAGTTTTTGAGCTTTTATCAAGGGAAATTGAATTTTCAACTTTCTTGTCCTGTGCAGAAGTGGATTCATTAGTATTTCGATAATGCTGGATGTCTACAGCCCCAGTATTTTCTGCACTTACAGGTGTAACAAACCCCAGGCTAATACTCATAACTACAGCTACCCAGATTGGCTGAAATAAGTTTTCAGTACATCGCAGGTTAGATACATCTAATTTATTGAAACTTATACCATTAGATATTTCGTGGGTGATTTTTCTAGTTTTCATAGTGATTTCCTTTATTAAAAGCTTAAGTGGAGTCAGTTTTATCTTGGAAAGCAATTCCAATAGAAATATTGTGTTGATTTTCTATCTTAGCCGGGTGTTTAACTGGCTCAACGTTCTGGTCAACCAATGCGGTATACCCACATTTTCGGCTCAGTCACAAATCCCAAAATTCAATAATTGAGCTAAATAAATCATAAACAGCACAAGTGATTCAGTCCGTGCGGTGTCGCACTTAGTGATTGGACTCATTTCATATTCGTTAAAACATATTTCTCCCCGCTATCCGCCGAAGATCCCTAAATATCCTTCCACCAACTTAAGAACAGTTGTGCAGACTTAATTCGCCTGTGTTCGTTACCGCACCGACTACGTTCAGTTTTGCGTGTATCGTTATAACTGATCGGTGGGAAATATCATCCTGCGTTCTGGTCATATTAATTAAATATCAGGAGAAACACATGAACAAAGATCAAGTAAAAGGCAAAATTGAAGAAGTCAAAGGTAAAGTTAAGGAAGCTGCCGGTGTAATACTGGATGATAAGGGCATGGAGGTAGAAGGCAATATCCAAAAGAACGTCGGCAAGGTTCAAGAAGGCCTTGGCAATATCAAGGAAGATATTAAAAAAGGCAACTAAAACGAGCGCTGCTCACTGTGCAATCGAGTCTAAGCAGGCTTGGTTGCACAGTCTCTACAAGATGCTCTTATAAACTTTTTCACAGCAGATGAACATAAAGTACACCGGAACTTTGGGCATATTTTATATTTTTATCTGTGGTTCAATCGCCGTCAATTGACGGCCTGTTACGGAGAAGCACACATGCTTGAAAGTATTGCGATCATTCTAATTATTCTTTGGGTACTGGGATTGGTTTCCTCGTATACATTGGGCGGATTCATTCATATTCTACTGGTTATTGCGGTCATCGTAGTTGTTCTGCGGGTTATTCAAGGCCGACGAGTCCTATAACCGCTTTTAAATTTAGTCGCATGGCACAAAATTAGGTAGCCTGAAAACAGTTAGTTTACAGGCTCGCCTTTAATCTAAATTGAGCAGTAATAGCCGCAGCATCCCACGTTGGCAATGTTTGTCGATCTGAAAAAGGCGCTTCGTTAAATGGATAAGAACACATTCATCGATGGAAACATCGATGAAACACATAAGACGCATCATAAAGCCGCAATGTATGCCTTAATGGGGGATCTGCTGTTTATCGTGCTGCCGCTGGTAGTGATTTCAATTGTAGATGTCAGTGTCGGCAGATCACTGTTTGCGATTATTGAATCGCCGGAATTATCATTTGGCTCAGCCGTGTTATTTGGCCAAACCATCATTAAAGTTGTTTCTGGTTTTGCACACACCAAACCCTCTGGCGCAGAACAACCTGTCTTTATCATTGCACTGATTATTGTGTTTGGCTTAGTGCCATCGCTTGTGGTGTTGGCGTTACTGCTGAGCGTCAACCCAATACCCCATGAGTTACAGCTAGCCCAGGCATTTATTTTTATCCTGGGCATCATCGTATTCTTTCTTTTTGGCGTGAATGGTCATGCCTTATCACTTCGATATGGCGGTCGCCAATTAGACCGCCATGCTGATTTGCCATCTTCAAAATAAGGGTCGCACCATGCCTCACACAGATCAAAGCAATACAACCGACATTTCAATCGAATCGGTCGCTATGCAGCACAATAAAAAGGCTTATTTTGTCGGCAGCGGTATCGCAGCACTTGCTGGCGCGGCTTTTTTGATACGTGATGGCCATATCCCTGGCGAGAATATTCACATTTTCGAAGAACTTAAAATCACCGGTGGCAGTTTGGATGGCGCTAGCTCAAAAGACAATGCGTATGTTATTCGAGGTGGCCGGATGCTTGAAGAACACTATGTCTGCACCTACGATCTTTTTGAGACCATTCCTTCACTGACTGACTCTGCCAAAAGTGTCAAAGACGAAATTTTTGAATTTAGCCATAAATACGTCAGCTTATCCCGATGCCGTTTGGTCAGGGATGGCCAAAAAGTTGATGTCTCATCGTTTGGTTTGAGTGAAAAAGACCGCCTGGATTTGCTTTCCTTGATTGCCCATTCTGAAGATTCTCTGGGGGCTAAGCGCATTGAAGACTGGTTTTCGCCAACATTTTTTGAAAATAATTTCTGGTTGATGTGGTCAACAATGTTCGCATTCCAGCCCTGGCATAGTGTGGTTGAACTTAAACGTTATTTGCTGCGATTTATTCAATTGTTTCCTGATTTCAATAAAATGGGCGGTGTCTGGCGTACACCGTATAACCAGTATGACTCGATGATTTTGCCTCTCGTTACCTGGCTTAAGGCACAAGGTGTACAATTCTCGCTGAACACTGAGGTTACCGGTCTTGATTTTGACTTAGGCGGTGGCGAGCGGGCGGTGCAGAGTATCCATTGTGCTCGCGAGGGTGAATCCACAGACATTGCCGTTGCGCCGGATGATCTGGTGTTCGTTACCCTGGGGTGTATGACAGAGGCTTCCAGTCTCGGCTCGATGACATCGCCTGCTGTACTGAACTCAAAAAAATCAGGCGGTGCGTGGAGTTTATGGGAAGACATTGCCAATGGCCGTCCAGGCTTTGGACACCCCGCTGTATTTGCCGATCATATTGACCAAACCAAGTGGATGTCGTTTACCGTGACTTTAAATGACCCTGTATTTTTTCAGTTTATAGAAGATTTTACTGGCAATGAGGCGGGTACCGGTGGCATGTTCACTTTGGTCGATTCAAACTGGTTTATGAGTATGGTGCTGGCGCATCAGCCACACTTCATTAACCAACCCGAAAATATTTTCGTATTTTGGGGCTATGCTCTGTTCCCTGACCGAATCGGCAACTTCGTTAAAAAATCCATGTCCGAATGTACCGGTGAAGAGATTCTGGTCGAGTTATTCCAGCATCTCAAACTGGGTGATAAAACGCAGGACGTTATGGCTGCGGCCAACTGTATTCCGTGTATGATGCCGTTCATCACCAGTCAATTTATGCCCAGAGTGAAAGGCGATCGGCCAGATGTAGTGCCTGCTGGAGCAAAAAATTTCGCGTTTATCGGACAGTTCTGCGAAATCCCCGATGATGTGGTGTTTACTGTTGAATATTCGGTAAGATCCGCGCTAATGGCTGTCTATACACTGCTTGATATCAAGAAGGAAGTTCCTCCCGTGTTTAAGGGACAGTATGATGTGGGTGTGCTTTTCAACGCATTGAAAACGATGCACAGATAATTCGCTAAACGCGGTTAAATTTGCCATAGTTGAAAACCTGTTTTTGGGGATCAAGATATATCGCTAATGCACTGTTTAAGAAATCCCGTTAGAGGGTGGGTAGGCATAGTATGGGTAATGCTGGTGCTTTATTCTGCCGTGCAGGAAAGCTTTGCCGAAATCTCCGTTTCAGGAATTTACGGGCAAGCAAAAGATAACGTCAGGCTGACACTGTCTATTGAGAAAGAAAAATGTGACGCACCACAATGGAAAATACAAGGCGCGTTTGAAAACTCAGATCAGGAAATAGATCAGGCACTACGCGCTTTAGGGTATTACCACGCTGTCGTCAATAAATCATTGGCTTTGAATAAACGCTGCTGGAAGGCCAGTTTTGACATTACCCCCGGCCAGCGGGTTGTGGTGAGTGATGTCAATATTGTTATTAATGGTGATGCCAGCAGCGATCCGGATTTTATAGCCCTGCTAAAAAAACTGCCGCTCAAAAAGGGCAGTCCGCTACACCATGGCCACTACGAAGCTATGAAAAGCCGGATTGAATCGTTAGCGATGGAAAATGGCTATCTGCACAACACGTTTACCGAAAAAAAACTGCTTATTAACAAACAAAATAATACCGCACAAATCAAGCTGGTGTTTGATGCGGGTAAGCGTTTAGTTTTTGGCGATGTGACCCTACAGCAAAATGTGCTGGACACTGAATTCGTAAAAAAATACCTGTCGATAAAAACCGGTGATTTCTACACCAGCGAACAACTGGCCAAAACCCACAACGCGCTCACGCAAAGCGGTTATTTTGAAACCGTGGATATTCGCGCCGATCTTGAACACGCCCAACACCAGCGCGTGCCCATCACCATTAAACTGTCGGCAAAAAAGAAAGCCCATTACGGCTTCGGCATAGGCTACGATACCGATGTAGGGCCGTTATTGAATGCCACCTACATCAACCGCCTCATCAATCAACAAGGGCATTTCTTTACCGCCAATATTGACCTTTCACCCGTACTTTCGGTTGCGGAAGCTGAGTACACCATCCCTCTGGCAAATCCAGCTACTGACTTTTTAAGTTTTGGCGGTGGTTTTAAACACGAAGATACCAGCACCTTTAAATCGACCACGGCAACGCTGTCCACCCGCCTTAAACATGCTTATGCCAGTGGTTGGAAACAGACGCTGTTTCTTGATTACAGTTATGAAGACTTTACGACAGGATCAACGTCCGGCCATAGCCTGTTACTGGTTCCGGGCGGCAACTGGTTGCGTTCCGTTTCCAATAACCCGTTGCGGCCTACACAAGGCTATCGCATTGAGATTGAAGCTAAAGGCAGTTATAAAAATCCGATTTCCACGGCCAGTTTTGCCCAAGGCTATCTGTCGGCCATCTGGCTGCACAAACTGCCTTTAGAGGGGAAATTTATCGGGCGTACCCTACAAGGGGTTACGCTGGTCGATCAAATAACCGATCTGCCGACCAGTTACCGGTTTTATGCAGGCGGCATTAACAGTGTGCGTGGTTACGCTTATAAAGAGTTGGGGCCAAAAGACCGCTTAGGCAATGTGGAAGGCGGCAAGTTTTTAAGTGTGTTCAGTGCAGAATACGAACAGGCCATTTTTGATAACTGGGCTATCGCGGCGTTTGTGGATACCGGTAACGCCTTTAATCTCGATAGCATCAAATTTAAAACCGGCTTGGGCTTGGGGTTACGATGGTATTCGCCGATAGGGCCAGTGCGGGTTGATTTTGCGATACCCCTGGATGAATCCGACTCGTCCTTTCAAATCCATTTTGCCGCCGGGGCAAGGATATGAAAAAGCGTTGGGGCATATTCTTCCTGATCTTGGTGCTAATAATACCGCTGACTCTGTTTGGCCTAATTAGCAGTGAAAGTGGCAGTCGCTGGCTGTTGCAAAGCGTTTTCTCGTTCATTCCCGCACAAATTACTATTGATGCTACCGAAGGTCGTCTAATTGACCGACTTACACTAACGGGGTTTAACGTCAAAACCGATACTGAAACGGTAACCATCAAAAAAGTTTTCTTAACCTGGCAGCCTTACCAATTATTCTCAGGTATTCTAAAAGTTGATAATCTTACGGTTGATGGTTTAGATATAAATGTTACACAGACAAAAGACCCAGAAAAAAAATCGACTGATTTTGAAACCGGAATCCAGTTGCCATTTCAACTTGATATTAGCAATATCCTGATAACGGATGTGAAATTTACCAGTGATGGTCAGTTACAGACTTTTGACAAGCTGCAACTGTCTGCAAAGACTGAAGCAAATCAATTCAAGCTAACCTCTTTGGCAATTAATTCCGATACCCTCACTGCTACAGCCAAAGGCGCTGTAATGCTGGACAAAGGCTTCCCTCTCAATCTACAAGCGAATTGGCAGATCAAGGCTAATAAAAATGGCCTATGGCAAGGCGTAACCACAATCATTGGCGATTTTAGCAAGCTAGTTTTCGATAATCAGCTAGTTTCCCCGTTCAAATTGGCACTGCACGGCAGTGTAGAAGAGGTGCTGACAACGCCGCGCATAACAGCCCAAGGCGACTGGCACAATTTGACTTGGCCATTATCTGCCACTCCACCACAAATACAAAGCCCACAGGGACATTTTGAAATGGTCGGTTTGCTCAATGCGTATCAGCTTAAGCTAAACGGCCAGTTAATTCAGCAATATTTGCCACAAGCACAGCTGTCTTTTGACGGCAAAGGCAGTTTGGAGGCGATCGCCATTAAAAAACTGGAACTAAAATCCACCACTGGCTTATTTCAACTGGCAGGTAACGCTTCCTGGGGGGATGCCCCTATGTTCGATCTAACCGCCACCGGGCAAAAATTTAATCCAGCTATCTTTAACCCGCAACTGCCAGGCAGTCTGACCTTTGGTAGCCACCTTAAAGGTAAACTCGACCCAAAAGCCCTACAAATTACCGCCGAGATCAATAAACTGACCGGCCAACTACGCAACTACCCAGTCAACGCCAATGGCAAACTGGTTTTGCACGGCGAGCAGCTCAAAGTTGATGCACTGCGCATTGCATCAGGTGACAACAAAATTGCCGTTGATGGGCAAGTGGAGCAGGGTGATGGAATTCTGGTATTGTCTATCAATATGCCAACGTTAGCCACATTATGGCCAACTTTGGACGGCAGTCTAAAGGGCAATGGCCGCATTCAGGGCAGCTGGAAAAAACCGACAGTAAACTTCGAAGCCCAAGGCAAGCACCTGCAATTTGCCGACTACAAATCAGAAAATATAGCGCTAAACCTTGACTATCAGCACGATGAGCAAAAAATATCTGCCGTTAATTTATCAGCCAACAATCTGCTAATCGGCACAACGCCAATAGAAAAACTGTCCATTGCAGGCAAAGGCACATTAAAGCAGCATGACTTTAAAGCCGACATATCTTCACCGCAAGGTAACGTGTCGACTGCATTAACAGGCGGCTTGATAGCAACTACCTGGAAAGGCACTATTTCTAAATTGGCGGTGACCGATCAGGATAACAACAGATGGTTGCTGAAAAATACGATGGCGCTACACGTAGGCAAGAAACCATTGGGCTTTGATGTCGCCATCGATGAAGGCTGTTTGGTGCGACAATCTGCATCATTGTGTACAAAGGCTTCCTATCTGGCGAATAGCGACCTTAACTTACAGCTAATCGCAAAATCGCTACCAACTGCGTTGATACAGGCCTATCTGCCCAGACAAATGACGGTAAAAAGCCTGATTAATGGCAATATTGACATTCAACGGCAAAAAAATACATTGAGTGGTCGTTACCGTGTTGATATGACTCCCGCGCAGATTTTCCTGACTACCCAGAAAACCAAACGTGAAATTAATTTAGGTGCATCATCCGTATCAGGCACTCTTAATGGCGACAAGGTTTCGGCGGATATTAACCTGCTGTTGGTTGGCCACGATTATTTGCAGGGGCACATACTCATGGATACGGGTAAAACTCAGGCTTTGTCAGGAAAAATAGCCGCATCACTCGCTGATTTTTTGCTACTACAGGCTTTTGTCCCGCAGTTGTCCGACATCAAAGGGCTGTTAAAAGCCGATTTAGACTTGCAAGGCTCGCTAAAAAAGCCGTTGATAACCGGTTATTTTGATCTTAGCAATGGCGCTGTCAACATAGGTCAAGCTGAAGCGGGGCAAATGGGTTTACGCAGTATTGATTTTCATGCCGTTACAACGGGGCATCGTCTTCAACTGCAAGGTTCCGCAATACCTGTCGCCATCAATAAACCCAACGCAACCGAAACACTGAATATCAAAAGCATTATTAATTTTGATGCCGATCTGCAACAAGATAATGGACTGGCTGGAAATTTTCATCTGGTCATGCCGACTAACACAAGCCTGTCATTGGTCAGCAAAGAAGCCCGCCACGAAATCGTATTAGGGGCATCTTCACTGACTGGGAACATTCATGGCGAATTAATTTCAGCGAATTTGGAGGTTGCGTTAACCGGTTCGGATTATGTACGCGGGAAGTTGCAAATAAATACGGGCAAGACGCAAGCCTTATCCGGCCAAGCTACCGCTTTAATCGGTAACTTTACCTTCATTGAGCCGTTTGCCCCCCAATTATCCCATGTCAAGGGGCTGTTGAAAGCCGATCTGACGGTAACAGGTACGACGCAAAACCCTCTGGCCAATGGCGGCATACAGCTTAGCAACGGCGCTGCCGATGTGGATCAATTGGGTCTTGGCATTCATGATGTCAGCCTGCAAGCCATGACAGCACTCGGTCAATCAGATATTCTCCAGATAAAGGGCACTGCAAAATCCGGCGACGGGCTGATTAAAGTCGATGGCACAATGGGTCTACAGCCCGAGAAGCACTATCCCATCGCATTGACACTAACAGGAAAAGATTTTGAAATTGCCAAACTACCTGAAGCCCAAATTGCCGTGTCCCCCGATTTAAAAATCGCGTTGACCGGGCAACAAAAACACATCAGCGGTCAGTTAGGCGTACCCAAAGCCATCCTAAAAATTCAGGACATCCCTGAGAATGCGGTAAAAGTCAGTGCTGATGAAATTATCATCGGCGAAGAAAAACCTGAAGACAATACACTGCCAGCCCCTGACATCAATGCCGATATAGACGTTAAACTCGGCAAGCAAGTCAGTTTTACGGGACAGGGGCTGCAAACCAATCTGCTGGGTAATCTAAAGATCATCAAGACCGGCGCAAAAATGGCCATGCAGGGCAATGTTGATATGGACAAAGCCAGTTACAAACGCTTTGGTCAAGCGTTAACTGTCCGTAAAGGCCAGCTGTTATTCAATGGCCCTGTTGATAATCCCTGGCTGGCTGTGGAAGCCATACGACTCTCCAAAAGTAAAAAGGTAACCGCCATCCTTAAACTGACCGGATCATTGAAAGCCCCGCAAACGCTTATTTCTTCTGAACCCGCCTTACCGGAATCTGAGGCACTGGCTTATTTGGTCACGGGTGGGCCTTTAAATGAAGTCAGCAAAAAAGACAGCAACATGCTGGCCAGTGCCGCCCTATCTTACGGTGCAGGACAAACATCCTGGCTGGCCGAAAAATTGGGGATCAACGAATTCAAGGTGGAGGAGGGCAATACGCTACAGGATACCCTGCTGGTTATGGGGCAATACCTGACCCCCGATTTTTATATCGGCACCAAGATTGGCATGTTTAACAAACAAGCCTCCCTGGTACTCAAGCGCAAACTGACCAACACCATTAATGTTGAAACCCAAACCGGCACATCGCAACGCATTAAATTGAATTACGAGTTTGATGGCGATTAGGTCTAAAGCCATTTTAAGTATTCCCCTCCTCCTTTGAAAAATGGAGACTGAACCAATACACAAATGGCTTGCCACTAAAGCGAGATAGCTTTCAGTAATTCGTACCCCCTCCAAACATTCTCAATTACTCAGATGGCAAGATAACTGTGTAATGAATTTCCCCGATTTCATCGCCTCTCTATCGTAGATAGCTGTCTTATGTACGATACCGTACAGACTGAACACCACATTATGGTTAAACTTTTATCTCCCCTATTTGAGGAGCATGACTATGAACTTAAATTTTGCAATCGAACCCATACTGGCTCTTGTGATGGGCATATTAATTTTGTTGATCCCCAGATTTTTAAATTATTTCGTCGCTATTTATTTAATTGCGATGGGTGTTTTGGGACTAATGCATCTGCCTTTAAGGCTAGGACATTTTTAGACAATCTCAGTTTAACGTTTTTCTTTAACAGGAATACTTCCATGTCAATTGGCACAATATTACTTATCGTTATCCTCCTGATGCTCGTTGGTGTCATCCCCACCTGGCCACACAGCCGGAGCTGGGGTTATGGCCCCAGTAGCGGGCTTGGGCTGGTTTTAATCATTTTACTGGTACTGGTTTTAATGGGCAGAATCTAGCCACAGTGTCGACTGCACAAAACAGCAGTTTTAAGATTCACACTCGACATCAGGATCGGGTTTTTATGTTTTTCATATTAACGAGTTGCTTTTGGAGACCAGGAAGTTTCGACCTCTATCGCCGGTAGCAACTCACATTTTATTTGGGTTCGGAGAATTAATCCATGGCGAAGCGTCGAGAACAAAGACGACACAGTAGAGTCGACCATCCAGGGGGTGAAGAAACACCTATTCGGTTCGAATTATTTAGCATCGAACGGCTAGCGCAACATGCAGTAAGTTTGGCGCAAGCACAAAAAGTGACTGATCGTAAAGACGGACAAAAACTGATCCCAAGGGTGAGTGAAAACGCCCGTGTATTGCTTGCAGCCTATCAAGCCGTTGCCAAGGCCGCACATGAGCAACATGCTATTACCCCCGCTGCGGAATGGCTACTGGATAACTTTCATGTGATCGACGAGCAAGTCAGCAACATCGTAGTTGATTTGCCGGAAAGTTATTATTTGGAGTTGCCTAAGTTGGCCGATGGTGTACTTGCAGGTTATCCCCGTGTTTACGGCATTGCCTGGGCACTGGTCGCACATACGGACAGCCGTTTCGCCACAGAGTTGTTAACACATTTCGTACGAGCCTATCAAAGCATCGAACCCCTGACGATCGGTGAACTCTGGGCGATACCGATTACTCTGCGCATCTTGCTGATAGAGAATCTTCGCCGCCTGGCAGTTCGTATCATGCGTTCTCAAGCAGGCCGCCTGCTGGCGGACGAGTTCGTTGATAATATCGAACATATCTCCGCTCAAATCGATAAATCAGAGCAGTCATTTTCTGCGGGGATATTGCCGGCAGCTCCTCTGCGTCAAGCCTACGCGGTACAGATTCTACAACGTTTACACGACCCGCACCCCGGTGCCACCCTGTCCCTTGATTTTCTCAATGACTGGCTGAATGAGCAGGGCGTTAGCATTGATGAAATTGTGCAGCGGGAACACGCCACCCAGATTGCGGGTAACCTGACGGTTCGCAATATTATTACCAGTATGCGGGCCATTTCCGTGTTTGATTGGTCACAGTTTGTCGAGGATGTAAGCTTAGTGGATCAGTGCCTGCGTGCTCACGAGGGCTATACTGCGATGGATTTTTTAACGCGAGACCGTTATCGCCATGCCATCGAAGATCTTGCCAGGCGCTCAACGTATTCGGAGCTGGAAATTGCTCACAGGGTGATCGACAAAGTTCATGTCATCAGCGAACAGTCTATTACTAATGAACGCCAGCAAGAACCCGGTCACTACTTGATTGGCGAGGGCAGATATGCCTTTGAACGGGAGCTGAAATTTCAGCCTTCGTTTAAACAGCGGCTACTGCGTACCTATGTTGCCCACGCTGGACTTGCGTATGTGGGTAGTATTGGCCTGTTGACGCTATTACTGCTTGCCCTTCCGTTGAGCGTAAGTTTAGCGGTTGGCATTAGCGATTTTCACTTGTTCCTGCTGGCATTGTTCGTTGTGTTTCCTGCTTCAGACATCGCCGTCGGAGTCATGAACCGATTTATTATTGGCGGTCTGCCTCCACGTCATATACCACGGTTAGAACTCAAAGACGGTGTGCCGGAAACACTCAGTACTTTCGTGGTCGTACCGACGCTGTTTGTCAATATCATCGGCGTAAAAGAGCAGGTCGAGCAGATGGAGATCCGTTATTTGGCTAATCCAGACAGTCATGTGCGCTTTGCGCTATTGTCCGATTGGACCGATGCCGAGCAGGAAAAAATGCCCAATGACGATAAGCTGCTGAGTACAGCTATTGCCGCTGTGAGTGCGCTCAATGCCAAGTACGCTGAACAACGCTTCTTTGTATTCCACCGTAAACGCTTATGGAATCCAGGTGAAGGCAAGTGGATGGGCTGGGAACGAAAACGCGGTAAGCTACACGAATTTAACCGGTTGTTACGGGGTGCTACGGACACCTCTTTTTTACCTGTTGATGGCAAACCTGCCGTTACTCCTTCTGGTGTTTGTTATGTTATTACCCTTGATGCGGGCACCAAGCTGCCGATGGGAGTCGTCTCACAATTAGTGGGCGTAGCGGCGCATCCGCTAAACCGACCTGTGTTCGATCCAGACACCCA
>NZ_FUKJ01000434.1 GCF_900163745.1 Crenothrix polyspora | reverse complement strand
GCAGTTCCAGCCGGTACAAACGGAGCCGCTTGCTTATCCGTTAAAGCCATTTCATTTCCGCGCACACCTCTGCCAGTTTGAGAGGGTACAATATTTTCAACAGCCCAAACCATATTGGCCATTTCGTCGCGCAAAAAGTTTACTTCCTCAAGCGGTGGACTTGCCAGAGATTTAGTAATAGCCGGGGCGAGGTAAAATAAGCTGGTATTGTTCTGGGTATCAATTTTTGTCGAATGATGGAACATCGACCACCTGTGCCAGTTTGTTTCCTGACCTCTGCCTGCCGGCCGTATTAAAATTTCCTGTCCGAAAACGTCAGTTACGACGATACCTTTGATTTCACACAACATATTTATCGCCAGCGGATAGGGCAACATAAACCAATCGTTTGAATATATTAAGCCAAATTCCGCTAGCATTAGATGCAATAAACCAGTAGGTGTGGTATCTATCTTTCCAAAGTCGATTTGGTTCTCTTCCATCATCCAAAACCGCGGATTCGGCATTCCTTTGAAAGTAATAGGTGCCGGAATAAAAGAGACATAATTTTCGGCAGGGGCTGGTTGTACTTCCGGCTGACCGGGCAAAGCGACCTGCCTATTGGTATCTAGATCAAATGAATACCAATCGAGGCGACCTTCATAGTATTGCTCTGCGGTTAAGGTGCTTTGCTGATTTTCAGGAGAAGAAATACTGAACTGATACTCGAGTTGCGACGGTAACCAGGCAGTATCGTCCGGTGTCTGCGGCTGACTGTAGTTGCGTTGATGCCAAGCCCTGAATAACGCAGCAATCGAAATAAACTTGTCCTTATTTACTGGAAATGCAGAATTTACCCAATTTTCAAAAATGGTAGAGAGACCTTCAGAAGTAATAATTTCGAGATATAAAGAATAGCCATTAAATATTTTATTTTTTACTGAATCGAATAGTTGAATCGCTTCTTTGTCGTTTGGATCGATTGTAAAATCGAGCGTGTATCTGGAAATAAAATCAGGGAACGATGTTTCCAATGCGTTACTTTTCATCAGTTTCAAAAAATATCTTCCCATCTGCACCGCGATAGAGAGATCGGGACGTATTGATTCCCTTTCGACATGTGTTTCGAGAGGCATATCCTGATTAAAAGCAAAAGCCTCACCAACAGGAAAACTCACACGATCCATGATTGTATGCATTCCCACGATCTGTGCTGTCACTGCCGATGCCGCATCCTCGCCCTCAAATTCACCAAATTGCCATTGCCGGGTCAGCATCCACAATGGATCGCGCACTTCGGCTTGCAAACTACGGTCAAAATTAGCTGTCCTTGGCGACGTTTCAAGCCTGTTGTATGCTGTAATAGATGGAATGCGATATTCCGTCAGCAATAATTTTGCATAGATTAGTGTTTCAGACATAGCTTATCTTTAAGTTCTAAATTATTTTTCTGAAATTGACATTTTAAAATGCCGCCAATGATAGGTATTTACTTTCTCCGTTAAACTATTATCTTTTTTATAGCGTCGAGATCCGCCGTCTTTATTGGCAATTGAGTAGCTAAGGCTTCCAAATTCATGCGGTAATCTAAAGCGACATTCAAATCATACTGTGAAAAATCGGCGAGAATTGCCGGTCTTAGTATGTTGATTTCAGGTGGCAGTAATTCATCCAGCAATTTCGGCTCAACCGCCCTTAACTTAGCCCTGTTCAAAGTATCATTCAAGATGCCGATTAGGTCTTCCCACGTCCAATTGCCTTTAACTTCAGGCGTTACAGCAAGTAACAGCGATTGCGGCGGCATGGCATTGGGCTGGTTATAATTGAAAGTAATACCGGTTATTTCTTCGTTGGTCGGCATCATTTCTGTCCAATCGTCGACTAAAATTCCGGATTGTTTCTCGGCAGATGCAAATGATTGGCCATGAATAACAATCGATAAGGTGTCATGTACAATAGTGAAAGACTTATTGGTTAGCGGGTCTATTTCGGGGTATTCAACTGCCACCCAGCTGTCATCTGACCGGTATGGTAGCTGAATAGCCTGTAGCTTTAATTCGTCGGAATTGTTAAGTTCATAAAGCAAACGAACCTGATTCCAGCGCGAAAGCCGAGGCCGCACATGCGAGGCATTTTGCAACCACTCATCGACTGGATAACTCATTTTGAGTTCAGTTGCGGCATGATTTAACAATTGTGCACTGTCGCTTTGTGAGAGTTGCACATCGGCATCGTTGTTGAAGTTAAAAAGCGGAAGAATAGTGAATGCCTCCTGCAGCAATAGCTTTCCGGCGCGAATATACTCACTTACTTTTTGCTGACTTCCTGAGAGTGGAAGTGCGGCTGTCAGGAGGGTTTTAACTGATTTATCAGTTGCCAGCATTCTCTTGAATATACTTCTTGCCTGTTCCAAAAGCAGCACTTTCGATTCGTTATTTAGAACCGTGGAATATTTTGGGAACGCATCAGCGACACCAAAATCTGAAACTGCTTTCAGCAAATCCTGTAACTGGGTAGCTTCCAGACTCCCAAAGCTGAAATCTATTTCTTCAAAGGTTAACTTTGCTTTGTCGAGTGCGGCGAAGGCATCTTTGAGATTGTGGTAATCGGTTACCAGGTTATTTGCATCAGGATCGGGTATCTGCGCCAAAATTGTGAGCCCTGAAATCCCGGTTAGATTTAATACAAACGACGCTTGAATTTGCTCTACTCTTGATAACAATTCAACATCATCAAGTGCTTTCGGATTGTTTTTATCGGCTGAACTGGTTTTAGAATGCGGTTCAAAATCTTCAGCATCTACAAATCTGGCATCGGTAATCAACGTTCGAAGCATGCGTAACATAGGCAGTATTTCAGAAAATGTTTGTTTCCCGACGATGCCTTCAGGTTGCTTAAATTCAATTTTTACAGGCACACTATCATCTATACCATTAGTTCTTTTGTACTGGTAGGCAATTCTGCTTTCTAATTCCGACAAGAAATTTTGATCTTTTTCACCTGTATTGAGTTCGTTCCCGATAATATAAATTAGATCAACAGGCTGAATTTTGAGTTGCTCCAATGTCCATACCGCCCTTGAATGCGCTTGTCCAAAATCATCTAAATATGAAACGGCGTACACTACTTTATCCGGATCGCCGATTACGCTTCCAAGCCACTTATTAATCCCTGCTTCCATTTTAGCGCGAGGCGTAATTGCAATGCCAGGCCACGGGTTATTGGCTGGATTGGACGCATCAACGCGCCCAAAATTGATGACAACCCGGTTCGTTATCGAGAACTGACTTCCTCGTGGCGTATCAATCACGTCCAGCTCGGCAGGAATAGCGGCATCTTTAATGGCATTAACCAATGCGCCTGCACGCTCAAAATTTCCCTGCACCAATTGGTAAACACTTTCGGCGGATAACAAGTCTTTTACAGCATCCAGCGTGTCCGCAAGCTTATCCTTTTCACTAATTATTGCATTGCGCTCACTGACAGTTGCCGACAGCACTTCGCCTTTTGTCCCATACGGAAACCCAACGGTGCTTTCGGCAAGTGTCACACCATTGACTACATTATTTGCCGGTATAGTTTCCACTGCAGTATTAGTTCCCTGCTGTAAGATATGATGATGTAATAATGGGAACGCATCCCTGAAATCATAAATATACAGGTTGAGTTTTTTCAGCGCATTATCTTCCGAACCGCGGTCATGTAATCCTCTTTCAAACTGGTAGCCCAGCAATGCTTCGAGCGATTGTCCGTTGCGCATTCCCTCCAGTACAAACAGAGCGCGACGAACTCGTTCTGAAGATAGATTGACAGCCATTACATCAGGATTTTCAGGGCTGGCATGGCTGATATACCCTGAGCGTAAAAGTGCTGCAGCTGACGCATGATTTAGCGATGGCGCATGCACAAAACCGCCATTGTCGGTATATTCAAAAAGTGGCCGACCATTTTTCGGTTTAAGTTTTTCAGGTATCTGATCGCTTACCAATTTGCGTTTTCCAGATGGACGAATGTTTTCGATCCAACCGTACGAACCCAGGTAAATTCCTTTTTTCCGATTTTCGTTTTGCAGTTGTCTTTGTTGTTTCAAGCGCAGATTAAACAGTCCGGTTTGCCAAGCATCCAACCTATAATTTAAGGTATCGAGGTGTTCCATAAAACAACGTTCCAACCGTGCCGTCGGCAACTTCGCCAGCATGTCCAGCGATTTTCTCATTGCAATGAGAAACGCAGCTTCATCTTCATTTTTTCCAATGCCCAGTAAAAATTCAGAAACCAGTTTATTTCCATATGGATGGTCGAAAGCTGCGTCGCTAAGCTTTGCTTTCATCACTTCCCATTTGGTCAAATCGCCGGCTGGCCGCACATTATGAAAGTTGGTAGCGGTCAAAGTGAAATCGACATTCAAATTGTTTTTTCTGAACCAAAGTACGGAGGATTTATGCAGTTGTAAGGATAAACTACGACGAAGCTGCAAATACATCAAGGCGGTTGGAACTTTAATTCCGGCACCGAAATCTTGTTTCTCCAAAATACTGAGCGAATTAATTTCAGCCAGCCAATCAAGATAGTTTTTGTTGGCTACTGCATCATATGGCGTAATTGCGTCGGTTTCTGAAAGCGGAACGTTATCGACAATATTGGCAGCATCTAAAGTCGTATGATAATGCTGATAAATTATTTGCAATAATTGAGGTGTCTTCAGAGTGCCCTTTGCAGCTGTGTAACCCAATTTCTCTAAGAACTGTAACGTTGCAATGTTCGCAAGCAGGTTTTCAATCCTGTCTTTGAAATATTTTCCGCCAAATTGAAATTGATCAAGATTTTTTAAATAATCGGTTGAATAGCCAATACGCTGATAGATGGATGCCGAATTTGGTTGCAAACCAATTATATCCATCAATATTTCTGAGGGGGTACTATTCGGTTTACCAACATAAGACAGCTTATCAGCCAAACTTTTCCATATTTCATGGTAATCTTTTAATACGGCATATAAGACGTTCAAAAATCTATTGTCAAAAAATGCAGCATTGAAAAACTCCCGGCGGGTATTCCACTTCCACTGATCGAAATTACTGGTTAATAAAATACCATAAGGTTGATCGCCTACCCGAATAGTGGGTAAAGGTCCACGACCGGTCACGTTTTCAATAAAAAAATCTCTTAATTTTTCCTGTTGAACTTCGTTCAATACCGGATTTAACATGGCATCGAAATAATAGCCTAAGGTAGAGGGGTATAGCGCCGTATTCATAGCAACGGCCTCTTTTAGGTCTTTACCGTCGCTGTGCAGTATATTTTGCAAGGGTGTGTAATCTATTCCCAACGCATCCGCCAGGTTTTTTCCGTCACAATCATCCGCCTCTCCAAATAAGGGTGTTCCAGTCTCAGTCACATAGCCGATGTCGAGCGCATCATTTTTAGTATATCCGGAGCCATTATTATCCGTGTTGTTGGTTGCAGTGCCTTGAGGCAAGAGGCTGAAGCCATTGGGGGAGTAATGATGGTTGTCAATCAGGTCTTCAATCGTTGTTTTCGCTGAAGTTTCGCTTAGCGATAAGTTAATACCAAGCACGAGGATCCTGGTAAAACCATTCTCCGCCTGTGTCTTGGTAAGCGGAATTTTAAATCCCATTCCGTTTTGGATCGCCTTATCAAAATCTGAAGTCCAGTCAAAACTTTCGCCAAAAACCAACTTTTCTTCTTTTGTTACAAATGATGCATCCGGCTCCATAGGATCCGGACCGACAAATAATTCATCCGGGATGTTGTTGCCGATAATCTCGTTGGCAACTGCATCACCTTCATATAAAGTAATAACAAACTTGTCAGGCAAGACATTAACACGAGGCGCACGACTCCATGAATCCGGCTTTGTTAATTCAGGCTCGGAAAAAATAAGGTCATCGGCAGATTGAATTGCCCCCAAATCGTCGCTCCAATTTTTGGGTTTTGTTTGCAGGGTAATCCATGCCGATCGCTGCGGCCTGAAACTTTGTACTAGCGCATTCCAAGCCGCTTTTTTCATTTCCTCTTTCTGATCGCCGCCATTTTTTTCAGCGTTGAACAAAGCTTTCCAGTAACGGATACCCTCCGCTAATTCTTTTGCCGTCAAAAGCTTTTCGTGGGTGTGTATCGCAATATCATCCGGATAAACGCGCAACCAAAGTTCAGGCTTCCTGGTTTCAGTGATAAATCTCGTTTCAATTCGGACAGGAAGAAACAAGAACGGTATATTGTCGTTTAGCTGCGCTACACTTTTTCGTGGGTGCGGATCAACATACAATTCCCCAATGGCTTTAGTAACCGCAAGAACGGCAGCTGTATTTTGCGCTTTGGCGTGCTCGTATCTAGCTTTCCGCTCTTCAAGGGATTTTAGTACTATATCGCTATTGTCTCGATTTTCCTGTTGTAAAAGCCCCGCAAGATCAGCCTGAAGACTCGCCAAGTTGGCTTGAAGCTCGCCCCTCTGCGTTTCCAGTTGCTTTTGTTTTTCAATAGTTTCAACCTGAACCTGTTTTAAAATTTGACCCTCGTGTTGAACGGTATCGAGGTTCTTAGTTAAATCCCCAGATAGAACTTTTAACAGATCAATTTTTTTATTAAGCTCGGTAATTGCTTTTTGATCGGGCTCCGGTTTTTCTTCTTCATCCCGAAGGTTATGTAAATTGTCGTTTAATTGCGCATCGAAAACTTCAATTTTTTTTTGCAGAAAATTAATGAGTTGCTCATTCTGTTTAATCCGGTCAAAGAAAAGCGCTAGCTCATTAAAAGCAGCGGCGTTTCTTCTTAACTGTGCTTGAAATTGCTCAATTTGAACATTCAATTTAGCAATCTGTTGCGGATTCTGGGGAAGGGAAGTTTCATTCTTAATGACGCGACCAAGCAAAGCCTTGGTGGCGCTTAATTGTATTTGCGCACTGTACAATGCGTCTGACTGCTGCTTTCGCTGAAGCCGCAAAGCGTCAATTACTTCCTGCTGCTGTTTTAAAGTGGGCATAGCGTTTCATTGTATTTAAAATTTACGACCTCAATTATCGAATCCTTTTGGTTCAAACCTAAAAATCCTTTCATTAGGCTGTCAAGCTTTCAAGCATTTCTTTCGCATGTACGGCTACCATACTCGGCTTTTGAAACAAGATAAAAGCCATATTTGCCGAATCGGTTCCCCACCTGTAAGCATCACTGGGGTGCATATTCGGTTTGGCAACCGCGGTAATGAATTTCATGTCAGCGTTAAAATTTGTCCAGGCCAAATCATCCCAGGATAAACCATCGCTTCCCTGATTAAAGTTGATGTCCATTCCGAAGCGTGGCTCACCAGGTACTTCCTGAATAATAAAAAACCATCCGAGATTATCATTAAACCCTTTTGTAGGATCTGTTCCTCGGGCCTCAGAAATAGTCAAGTCAAACCCGAAAAACTTGATGTCGGGAGCGATATCGGCTTTGTATAGAGGAAATCTCACCTGGGTTTTAAATTCCGTTTCCGAAAGATCGAGATCAATTACAGGCTCGTCGTTTGGATGTTCGCCCGCAATGGCTTTTTGTGCAAAAATGACAGTATTGGGATAGCGTTTTAATAGGTCACCACGAATGATCAGCACCACCTGCTCTGCATCACCTTCGGCATCGCGGTTGTTATGGCGGCCAAGCAGGCTGCTCACAAGCCACGTGTGAATCGGTTTAATGTCTTTATGCGCTTCAGTCAATTCTGCTTCCGATTTTCCTTCAACAGGGCGGATAATGCCTTTGACATCCCAAAATTGGCGAAAACTACTTGGCCGCTCATCGGTTGGATATTCACGCCACAATAATTCGCGGCCCATTTCATGGTTAAGTCCCACCAGATAAGATTCGATAAACTTTTGATTAGTTTTTAACAGTGAAATGGTATTTTGCGGTATCAGCTTCAAATTGGGAATTAGCAATTCATTCGAAATGTCGCACAACTTTTTATACATTGGCTCTTCAAAGTCAGGATAAGCCATGGCCGGAAATATTTTTTCCGGGATGAATAGTTCAATATATCCAGGAAACTGAATCAATGTTGCGAGACGAAACGGGAATGATTTATACGGATGAATAGCTGTGCTTATTTTGTTATAAGCATTCGTAAGGTCTAATGGCAAAAAAACAGGGTCAGGTTGCTGCAACGACATTCGTTTAGTGAAATCAGTCAGGGCAACACGAAAATTTTCAGCTTCGACGCTGTCAGTTGATGGCGTAGTGGTCGTTGGGGCTGGTGTTGTTATCTCATCGCTTAAACTTATCGTGAAATCTGGTTGTGGCGGAATGTTTTTGACTAATTCTTCCTCTTTTTTCGGATCACTTAAAGCATCTGCAGCTGTTTTATCAGCTTGAATTTTAGTGAAATAATTTGAGGCAATCTGAAAAGCTGCGACGACAACTACGATAACTGGTCCAAAAATTAAAAAATCCAACGTTATCAACGCTAGCAGAACCAATAAAATGATCAGAGCAATGAAGATAAACTGATAGTTCTTCATGAGCCAGTTAAAAAAGTCCGAAAGGTTATTCGGAAATATTTGCTCCGAAAGCTCTTTAGTGTCGGGAAGACCAGCCGGCACAATTTTTGGTGGCGATGCGGTGACAATGCTATCATTGATCTGATTAACCAAATCATGATAAAAAAGCGGGGAGTCGCCCTGTAATTTTTTTACCAGTCTGCCATTTGGGCGAATCAGTCGTCTAAATGCTCCGGAGAAAACCACTGACGGCAAAATGCTCTCTTCAATTTGCTGATGAATGGTGGTCGGGCTTCCCATCACGCGCGAATGAACCGGTTTGCTTATGGCCATTAAGACATTAGACTGTAAACTTGAGAAGGTTTTTTGCGTGTATTGTGCGCTCATCTGCATGGCAAAACGGGTGGCCTTTATTTTACGGTTGGCTTCAATAATCTTGGCGACCTGTGCCCAGGCTTTTTGCATGTACGTTTCCTGATTATTCTGAATCACCAACGTCCCAAAACCAGCAGGTACTCTGGTTCGCGGATCTTTATTCAGATCGTTTACCCATGTGTCTTTAGAAATATCAAGCAAAACAGCATCGTTAGACGATTTTTTGGCATGTTTCCCACCGTACAACGGCACTGAAACAATGGGATCTTCGGTCAGGTTCGCGGCTTGAATGGCCGGAAGATTCACAATCTTTTGAAGCTCTTTTTGAAATTCACTTTCAGGAGGATCAGGGAAAACCGTTGATTGCGTTGTCGGAGATTTTAAAGCACCCTCCAGTCCCAAAATTGGCGGCAAAGTTCCCGGAATTTCTTTGGTATTGTCATCAGCCTCGACAAATCCGGGGCGTGAAGCATCCATGTCCCTGATTCCTACTTTCGGATCCATCGGTCGTGGTTCCAATAGTTTGACAAGTGATTCGAAATCGGCATTATTCCCAGTTTGAAAAAACCATTCGAAATAAACTGGCATTTCTCCTTTAGCACCGTTAACGTCCCAAGATGCCTGCTGGGCTATGGTTGTAGCTGTTGGCAGGTCAATGCCTGCAAGTCTTCCTGTCTCAAACGCCGGAATAAGAAATGCATGATATTGGGTATTTGGTTCTAGTCTGCGGGGACTCATCAACCTGCAGAATAGCTGGTCAGGATCATCATTCATAATTTTATTGAGCGACAACAAGAATTTCTCATAATCGGACAATTCGCTATCAGGGATATTGGCATTGCTATGCACATGTCCCCACAACCAAGTTTCCTGAAGGGGTGGAAAAGCACCCTTATTGTTAATATTTATGGAAGGCAGCGGCAGCTTTCTTTTGGTTCTCTCGAATTCGTTTTCCTTTAGAATAAGTAGAAACAGCCAAGGACGAAGTTTAGTGCCAGCAGCCGAAGCAGGTGTATAGCGCCAAATAAAATCTTCGTCGTAAAATTCAATAAAAGCTAAATAATTCGGTTCAAAATCGGTAATCCAATTTAATGGTTCCGTGCGGACAATCATGGCTGAGTCAATACCGATGATATCGCCCGGACCAATCAGCGAGAAGTTTTTGGTAACCGCGGTTGCATTAAGCGTCACCGAAATGGGAATTTCAGCATGTTCCTTGACTGAGGCAGTGCCCGAGCCCAGATCGTCGCCTTCAACGATATTGGCGGCGATGCCTTTGCGTGCCCATGCATGAAACTGATATCTGGCTATTTCTACACTCATGATTAATTCAAGTTTCTTTCGTAGTGAGATAAAATCTGAATCTTATTTTTTAGTGCCGGTTGCTTAGTAAGCAGGTTGGAATACATTTCGGCAGCTTCCGAATAACTGCCTGCAACCAGATTTTCACTGTATAATTTCATATCGCTCATATTGGCAATGACATATTCTTCTTTTTTTAAGGCTACTTCCTGAGGCGCATTAACTGATATGCGGTTTGTCGCATATGCCAAACTGGATTTAGAAACGGCGCTTGCTTTTAAATTGGCGGTAAATAATGATTTGCTGTAGTTGTAAATACCCGCAAACAAAATCATAAAACGCTTTTTGCGCAAGTAACTAAATTCATAATCAACGCTCTTCGACACTGCCGGTGCCATTTGCAAATCAGCTGAAGGCGTTAGCTTGAAACCACTGATATTGTCTTCAAAAGAACGCCGCGACAGTTTTTCGTTATCGGTAAGCGTGACAAAATTAGCAGGGGCAAACTTTTCTCTGACAACTTCATTCGCAAGCACAGTTACACCACTTACCACAGAGGTAACATGAAAAAAATTTACATCTTTCGGAACGTGCGTACCAATTTTCTGAATGGTGATATCCAGAGGCAATGCCCGCTGGCTGAAAGTTAGAACGCCACACGGATGAATCACAATATTGGGAGAAGGATTTTCTTCCGGTTGAATAAGTTTGAGATCCCTGATGCTAACATGGAGTGAATTGATATTAGGGATTACGGCCCGCCAATTCTGATTGTTATTGATTTCGTCGACCATCAATTTCTGTAGATCTTTTTGAATGGTTTCAACGGCATCAGGGTTATCGCCCCAAGGTCTAGGGTGGAACGGTAGAGTAATATCAAAAAACAGAATACTGAAACTTACTTCACCCTGAAATTCCCAGGGTTTTGGACCCGACAATTTCCCTGACAAGTTAATACCCATAATGACGGATGTGCCCCGCCTCAATGCAAGCCCTGCATAAAGACTTGCAATAAAATGAAATGGGTCGAACTGGAAAAGTACATCGTAACCCAGATATCCATAAACATTGAAGCCAAGAGCAGTCGCATACAATTCTACTTTTGCGCCAAACTGTACAGTATTAGAAGTGATGGCGTAATAACTTTGAATTGTTATCCGCGCGTCATCTCCAGACAAAAGGCTGATACCAATCCTATCAAGGTTTTTAAATCCGTTCGGTAACTGAGGTATTGCCGGAATCTCATGAAAATCGGGATGAAATCCACCTACACTCAATGCAAATACTGCAACTTCACCCCAAGAAATTAGCAATGCCATGCTACCTGTGAGGGTAAACCACAACAATCGCGAATCGTAAAGATCTGCTCTGAAAAAGATAAAGCTATTCGGAATATCAATTATTCCAATAAAATTCACCTGCAATTTTAAGCTTGCAGCTTCTTCAGTTGGCATAGAAGCTTTCAGAACACCTAAAATTACAACTTTTGGATCAGGAAAATCAATGATTATTCCCAGGTCTAACGATACAAGTGTTGGAGTTCCCCAGCCAATTTTCGCCATTGGCCCAACTACAAAGTGATCTTTCTGAATAGGAAACACTTGTTTTAGATCACTGATGATGCGGTTAATATTGGCTACAACATCTTCAGGGAAAAGAATGCTTTTAAGGGTATTAGTCTTAAGGCCATCAACCAGTACATCCACTTTAATGGTACGGTGCAGCCCAAGTAAACCACCAAGACCGTTCAAGGTAAAACCAAACCCTAATTGAAAATTGAAACCAGAAGCGGTAATAATTATTAGTAAAGAATATCCGTCGCTACCATCGGGCATTTTAGTATTGATGATGCCAACAGCTTTGAAGGTAAATAGATTTTTAAAAGACAATTCCAGAGCACCGAAATATTCTCCAGCTTTCGAATCGAAATAGAGATAGCCGCCACCGGTTACTACACCCGCATCTACTGCAATTCCAATTCCATTGGGCGGTTTAAATTCAATATTTAGATCATAACCAGACACTACCCCTACACCATCTGGGTTTTTATTAAATTTGGCCAGTGCACCAGTTCGCGAAACTGTCGCAACTATTACCGTTCCTATTTTAAGTTTAAAGCTGATTGAAACTTCAATCTGCTTTTCCTTGGACTTTTCATCCGAAGAGTAGGCCAGGGTGATCACGTCAAAGCTTACAGGCCCAAGTGTTGCATACACAGGGATGGCAATGGTTATTCCATTTCCGCCGCCATCCAGGAAAAAGCCTTTTTTCTCGCTTATACCAATGGCCACATCGAATTTTTGATCGAGACCTTTTTCAGGAATAAGCGTAAAAGGGAAGCTAGTGCGATTTCCCCTTCCAAATTCAAAAGCCAATGTAGGTTTTAACTTGAACTCAATGTCATCCTTACTGAATTTCAGGCTTGTGTTTAATCGACCATACCCAAATTTCATGACCGGATTTTCGAACAGACTGCCTTTATTTACTTCATCTGTGTTGTTTTCAAGTTTCATCTGAACAAACGGATTACTGGCCACCGAAGCATCGGCACCTTCTCCAATCCGGTAAACAATTCCAAGCCCCCCGGTGTCAAAGGAAAATTTCCAGTGGTTAGGCAGGTCGAAATTTAATTTGATTTCGCCCGTGCTGTCCATCACCGCAGCTTTTCCCTGATGACTTTTCGGAACTAAAACAAGTGTATTGGTCAGTTTTGTTTCAACAGTTTCATTTCCCTCTAACTTCGCTGAAAAGCTTAAAGTCCGCTGTGATAATTG
>NZ_FUKJ01000344.1 GCF_900163745.1 Crenothrix polyspora | reverse complement strand
CATTTGGTGCGGGAAGGCTCCAGATGAATGTCACTGGCACCGTCCCGGATAGCCCGCTGTATTAAAGCGTTAATCAGATTAACCACTGGACTGCCGCTGGATATTTCATCAATAGTGGTGTAATCATCGGGCAAGGCGTTATCCATCACCTCGAAGTCTTCTTCCAGCTCGGTCAGGTATTCTGAAATATTGATATCAGCATCAATATCAATAGATTCCTTGAATTGGCGGGCAATTTCTTCGCTTTTGGCCAGCACAGGTTTAATGCTAAATCCGGTCAGCTTCCTGATTTCATCAAACACATGCAGATCCTGGGGATCGCTGGTTGCCAGTATGAGTTTTTTATGGACTTTGAATAACGGGAAAACCATAAAGCGCTGGCAGATTTCCGGATTCAAAAGCGTGCTAATGGCAGAATCCCAGAGTCCTGGCCTGAGATTGATGTAGGGTATCCCCAATTGTTTACCCAGAATCTTTAACAAATTGGTTTCTGATACCCAGCCTTTTTCAATTAAAATCGTGCCCAGGCGTTTGCCGGTGGCGGCTTGTAATTGCAAAGCCTTATCTATATCTTCAGCGCTGACAAGCTGCTCCTGAATTAACAGATTGCCAAGACGCTGATTTAGGTAACGTGAAGGTTCGGAGGACGTTTTGTCATCCTGGGCATTTCGAGACAATACTTTAATGTATTTGTCTACTTCAGTGATATAAAGCACATCCATGATGACGGGGTTGGCATTGACTACAGTCAGTGATCCGCCTTTAGGTAATAACTGGTCGCGCCATTCGACTAACAGCTCTAAAACACGGCTGTTAATCGTCGGTACTTTGATAAGGTCAAGAATGAGCTGGGTTTCACCCGACAGAAAAACCTGGCTAACGACATTCTGCAATGACTCCAGGGTAATGGCATCGACCAGCGAGCCTTGAGGGGAAAGGTAGGTGTTTACACCAATTCGACTACGGACAACCTCTGTCATTGTTTTATCCAGGAGACCTTAATGTAAAGCGGTACTTATTGAGTTTGATATTAAGTGGCGTGGCTTAATCATAATAATCATTCAAAAGGCTCAGGTTTACCAATGCCATAGCCCTGCCCATAATCAATACCCAGGCGCACCAATTCCTGAAAAATATCATCATTTTCGACAAATTCTGCAATCGTCTTTAAGCCCATGACCTTGCCAATCTCGTGGATTGATTTGACCATCGCGTAATCAACTGTGTTGGTCATCATGGTTTTGACAAAATGGCCATCGATTTTTAGATAATCCACTGGAAACGTTTTTAAATATGTGAACGAACTCATGCCGCTACCAAAGTCATCCAAGGAAAAAGAACAGCCAAGGCGCTTTAGTGTCTCCATAAACCTGACGGTTTGAGATAGGTTGGAGACAGCAGCAGTTTCGGTAATTTCAAGACAGATACGCTGGGGAGATACCCCTGAATGGTTAATTTGCTCAGCAACAAAGGTTACAAAACCAGGTTCGCAAAAAGATTGCCCAGAAAGATTTATTGAACAGGATAATTTTGATTCCGGCTCTTTTTGGATAGCCAGCGCCATTTTCGCAAGGGTGTTTTTAACCACCCAGCGATCCAGTTTGGACATCAGGTTATAACGTTCTGCTGCCGGAATAAAATTAAAAGGCGGAATCAGCATGCCGTTTTCATCTTTGAGCCGCAACAGGATTTCGTAATGCTCTTCTGCTTCAGGTGTCTTATTTAAGGGTAGAATCTTTTGCCGGTACAGTTGAAAACGCTCCTGTTCCAATGCCAGATTAATCCGGCTTACCCAATGCATCTCATTTTCATGTCTAATCATTTCCTTATCAGACGGATGATAGACATGCACTCGATTGCGGCCTTGTTCCTTGGCGACATTACAGGCCAGATTGGCTGAACTCAGTGCAACTGAGAAATCATCGGCTTCAGGTATCATTTCGGCAACACCAATACAAACAGAAATATCGTACAGCTTAGCCTCATAAGAAAAACGAAACTGATTAATCAATTGGCATAATTTTTCAGCGGCTTGCTGGGCTTTATCGACATCACAATTTTCCAGTAAAACGCCGAATTCGTCGGCACCAAGCCGCCCGACCGCATGGCTGTCCTTTAACGTGCTGGTTATCAGGCCGCTGACGTGATTGAGCAAGCGGTCGCCCGCCTTTTGTCCGGACGTGTCGTTAATTATCTTAAATTGGTCAATGTCAATAAAAAGCAAACTGTATTTTGTTTGCGATTTTTTAATCATTGTTTGGGCTTGTTGCAGTTTTTCGGTGAATCCACGTCTATTAATCAATCCGGTAATGCTATCCCGCCTGGCTTGAATCAGTTTCGCCGCTTCTGCTGCCAAAACATCGCATAATTTTCGGTCACTGTTGCTAAAGTCAGGCTTGTGCGGTGTGTTGACCAATACGAGTATCCCTACGGCATGATGCTTGGTCAGCATGATAGGCGCAGCCAGAATTTTATTGACGGTATTGATGTCAGCGCCCGTCCAACCAATATCTTTATTTTGGTTGATAACCAGGGTTTTCCCAGTCGATACGATATACCGGTACAGTGAATTATGGATAATG
>NZ_FUKJ01000108.1 GCF_900163745.1 Crenothrix polyspora | reverse complement strand
AAAATTAGAGTGGCTACAGGTCGGTGCGCTCCGGTTTTTAGGGAAATAGCGGGAATTGCTGATAAAACGTTCTGCATCAACCGTTCATGTTTAGAGACGCACAATATTACGTCTTTACATTAATTACACATCGTCATATTTTTGTGCCAACTGCAATAACACAATAACCGCCCCCGCGCCGCCTTGTTTTGGTAATGCAGAGCAAAATGCCAATACATATTTATGCTGTCTTAGCCAAATATTAAGATTGTTTTTGAGTATCGGATGGTTGTCCGGCGACCGATAGCCTTTGCCATGAATAATATGCACGCAGCGCCTGCCGTTTTCTACGCTGTCGTGCAGGAAACGCAATAATTGTTGTTTGGCATCATGGCTGTTTAAGCCGTGCAAATCAATTTCTGCATCCAAACCAAAATAACCTTGCCGCAGTTTTTTGATGACATTTTTTTGCAAACCGGCTGCACTAAAATGCAGCGTATCTTCAACGCTGAGTTTTTCAAGATCCGGGTCGGCAAAAGGTAAAAAATAATCTTCCATAGCGGCCACTGGACGCTTAGGAACAGGCTTGGGTTTGGTCGCTTGCCTTAGTAGAACCTTATCGCTGGTGATCGCACGCACGCTGCCGATGGTTTTTCTAAATAAGTGGCTATCCTCTGAACTAATGGTTTTTTTTGACACGAAAGCTGATTTTATTGGCTATAGTTGCTAGTATATTCGATTTTATAGCGTATTCCGCTTTAGAGCGATTGATAAATGCACATTTTGTTGAGTAATGATGACGGGTATCTGGCTGAAGGTCTTAGTACGTTAGCGAATGCCTTGCGACAATATGCGGAGATTACGGTTGTAGCACCCGATAGAAACCGCAGCGGCGCAAGTAACTCGTTAACGCTGGAGATGCCCTTGCGCGTTTGTGAAACCGAGAATGGTTTTATAAAAGTGGATGGCACACCTACCGATTGTGTGCATTTAGCGATTACCGGATTACTGGCAAAAGAACCGGATATGGTTTTTGCTGGCATTAATCACGGCGGTAATCTGGGGGATGATGTCCTGTATTCGGGGACGGTTGCCGCCGCTACCGAAGGCCGTTTTTTGGGATTGCCGGCGGTGGCTATTTCATTAGCCGGTTACCCTGCCGTGCATTTTGAAACCGCTGCCCATGTTGCTGTGACTTTATTGCAGCAACTTATTAACCAGCCGTTACCTCAAGACACTATTTTGAATGTTAACGTACCGGATATTCCCCTGAACGATTTAAAAGGCTATCAAGCTACACGCCTTGGCCAACGCCATAAAGCAGAACCGGTAATTACCAGTACCGATCCGCGCGGACGGTTGATTTATTGGGTAGGCCCACCCGGTGCAGAGCAAGATGCAGGCCCAGGCACAGATTTTTATGCCATCAATGCCGGTTATGTATCGGTAACGCCGCTGCAACTGGACTTAACCTGGTATGGCCGCATCAAGCAACTGGAAGCCTGGTTGCCTAAAGGGCAGCATTCATGATGCCCCATTTGCGCGGTATTGGCATGACTTCTCAGCGCACTCGCGATCGCATGATTGCACGTTTAACAGAGCAAGGCATTCGCAACCCGAAAATACTGGAGGTCATGCGCAATACCCCTCGGCATATTTTTGTCGATGAAGCCCTGGCGAGTCGATCTTATGAAGATACTGCGTTACCTATTGGCTACAACCAAACCATTTCGCAGCCGTACATTGTCGCTAAAATGACGGAATTACTACTGGAATTAGGGCCATTACAGCGTGTGCTTGAAATAGGCACGGGGTGCGGCTACCAGACAGCGATTCTAGGGCAACTGGTTGAACATGTGTATTCGGTTGAAAGAATTTTGCCCTTGCAGCGCAAGGCAATCACGCGCTTGTGGGAATTAAGAATCAAGAATGTGAGTTACTTGCACAACGATGGTGGCTGGGGCTGGCCGGATTATGCCCCTTTTGACGGTATTATTGTTGCCGCTGCTCCCCAAATTATTCCACAAATACTATTGCAACAAATGGCCATAGGTGGCGTTATGATCATACCTGTTGGCAATGATGATCGACAAAAACTGCATCGCGTTATCCGTAACGCTAACGAATTTAGCATTGAAGAACTTGAGGCCGTTAGTTTTGTGCCATTTTTGTCGGGTCGGGAATAGCGCCTTTAGGCAAGGCATCAAAATGATGGCGCATCGCTTTTAACCACAGACATATACCCCGTAAAACCCTTTCTCCAGCCGGTGCAGCAATCCTGGCTGGAACAGATAGGCTAAAGCGCTCATGCGTCATCTTTTGCTTACATTAGCAAGCCATAAAAACAACGGGTTAGCGATGCTGTAAGTATTTGTACTTATTGTCGGAACTGCTTTTTCTACTGTATAAAATGCAAAAAAAATAGAGGCTTGCGATGCGATAGCGTGGGTTTCTTCACGCAATTGCGTTACAGCACAGCATTATTTTCAGTTTAACCGTATTGTATTTATTAAAGCGTGCAAACCATATTTGGTTATCACCCCTTTGGGTTGAGAGTGGTAATGGATATTGTTACGCATGTATGAGGATTAATTATGAAATTGATACCAAACATGGTCGTTGTTGTTTTTAGCTTTTGTTGGACGACAGCATCTTACGCGGTGAATGGGGCGCTGGTCTTTGATAAATCTTACACTAACAGCCGTGAACCTGCTTACATGACTCCTTCGGGCACCTGTCCTAAGCCCAGCCTTGGCACTGACACCTATTGGGGCACGGATGTAATCAATGGGGACTATGGCAGGAAATTGGTGAAGTATGCCCTGGATGGCACTGCAACAGCCTATACAGAATCAAATATTGATAATCTCACCCCGAAAGGGAGGACTGATAAGCCTTTTCTTTTCAACTCCATTGACCACGTATGGCCACTGCCGGATGGCAGTGTTTTATTTGCTGCCGAAGCAGCGGATTACAACAATTATTTATACAAATTCAAGAATGGCAATGTGGGTAATAACCCAGTAGTCAATGGCAGCACGCCAGCCTATGGCAATAAGCAAGCCGTACTGAATATGGGTGAGCGGCAGGTTAATGGTGTTGTGAACTCAGTGCCTAATATCCGCGCATTGCACCATCGTTCAATAGTGGTGGCGACTATAGATTGCCAAACAGTGCTGTTTTATGGCGAATATAATGTGAGTAATGACAAGCGGCTGGCATTGTGGAAATCCACCGATATGGGCGATACCTGGTCTATCGCCTTTGAATGGAATGTGCTGGCAGAACAAACCTTTCATATTCATGGGGTCGTGCAAAATCCCTATAACGGCTGGATTTACATTTTATTTGGCGATTACGATTCAGAATCTGCCATTGTTGCCTGGGATGGCGTATCACTATCACCCACGCAACAAGCCGATAACCCATCCCCTGCTCAGATGAAAAATTATCTGGGCTGGAAGTCGATTGCTGGTTCACAAAGGGTAAGAACGGGCGATTTGATTTTTACACCGCCGACACCTGCTGGTACAGGCAAGGCCGTCTGGATACCTGATATAGATGTACTGCAAGCTATTGATGATTTTACAGGTGGAGATATTAGTAAATCTAAGGGTGTGCTGTATAGCCAGCAAGCCAATTACGACCTGACTGGCTTACAAGCTACCGGTGCTGTTCCTAACTACACCAATGGTTTTCCACCCATACTGGGGACTCGGAGTGAGCGTAGTGGCAATATTTATTGGTCATCTTTTAGAATAGCCAATAATGTGCCGCCGCTGCCCTCAAAGGAAATTTATCTTTGGCGCTCAGCTGATTCTGGCTTAACGTGGACGCAAGATGTTAAACCGCCTATGTATTTAGATGGGGTTGACGATTACACGGCATTACCTAAAGACCTGTATGTCAATACC
>NZ_FUKJ01000069.1 GCF_900163745.1 Crenothrix polyspora | reverse complement strand
GCCCTTTTCCAGCTCGGCCAATTCCAGGTCGGTTTGGGCACCTATGGCTTGCCCAACCATTTGCGTCCAATTCCATAAGGTGTCTGCTGATAAATTAAGGCCGGTCATTTGCCGTAGCAAGAGCGCGGCGGTTTCATAAGGGACGAAAACCACCAAGGTACAGGCCAGCCACTTGACTTCAGCACTCGTGCGCTGGCCTTTGGCCAAACCAAGACGGTTGTCCAACGGAGCGGTCGTCTGTATGCCCTTGCAGCCGTTGGCGCAGCGTCCAATGCGCCTTTTCCATGTCACCCAGCCAAACAGAGTCAATATTTGTCTCGCCCTCAAACCCTTGCTTCGCAATTTTTGACCACAATGTTCGCACGGTGGCCATTGTTCCGGTTCAAGTGCCCGTTTTTGAAGTTCTTCTTCAAGTAGTCGCAGACCTATTAAACGAAGTCCTTCCCAAACGCAAAAAACCATCATCACCAAAGTCTGGCTGGCATGCAGCTTGTGGAAAAACTCTTCAAACCGGTTGTCGTAAAGGATAAGAGATGCTTTCATTGGAATCACCCGATGTGTCTTGGTAATTCCTTCTAATATGGGGGCTATCCCAAATTATTAACCTCCCCCAACTAGCAGATGCGCCCCCTTGTACCTGAGCTTTTTTTAGGTAAAAACGTTTTAAAGCGGGAAAATGGGGTGCTAATCAACAAAAGGCTCTAAAGTTTCACGGGATTTTGGCTAACCTCCTATCCATAAAGGCCTATAGGCGATTTTCGACCTCTCAAATTTTGGCTGTTTTTAGAAGCANNGTATTTTTGATCAGCCTGCGGCAGCCTTCCGCAATGTCCTGGTCTTCTTTTTCGCCTTGAGAGAACGCGTGGTCATTTCCCAGTGAAATCGCCTTGGACAATTTATTCGACCCCTCCACTTTATTGAGTTGTTTCTCAATTGCTTGCCTGAATTCGAGGTCGTCTGCATACTTTAATATAAACAGTGTTTTAGGAATCTTACCAAATTCTTTCAGCGCTTTGTAAAGCGGGTGCTGCTTGGAGTAGGAATTCAAGCGCCTAAAAAGCTGCGAAGCCGTCGTTTTCTTTAGCTTGATTGTCGCTATAAATCGCAACATTTCGTCCCACTGGATGCCAGTAATCTCTTCATTAATATACCGATCAGGTTGAAAGCCTTGGGTGTCGTGCCCGGTGGTTTTTGTTTTTCCGTTCCTGAACGCATACAGCTTCTGGCGACCTACTCCTTTGATGCGGGGTGCAAACGTGAAGTTCAGGAAGAAGGTTGAGGCAAATATCACTTCTGAATAACAGGGCAACCGCATATAAATTAAGTTAAAAATCAAGGATACTATTCGTTTTCTACAGAACG
>NZ_FUKJ01000091.1 GCF_900163745.1 Crenothrix polyspora | reverse complement strand
GCCATATGCTGCATCGATACTTAACGGTATTTCAAAGTTTTGAAACAGTTTATTTAATAAAGTTAATCCAACACCACCTACCATTAAAAATGTATTAGATAAATCATGCGCTTGGGTTTCATTTTCCAGCTCAAAACCTTCAACAACCCGTT
The DNA here is from genome assembly GCF_900163745.1 of Crenothrix polyspora. Lineage (GTDB taxonomy): Bacteria > Pseudomonadota > Gammaproteobacteria > Methylococcales > Methylomonadaceae > Crenothrix > Crenothrix polyspora_B. The sequence goes on along the minus strand of NZ_FUKJ01000091.1, from coordinate 5,281 downwards.
TAAAAAATATTCCAATAGTTTCAATAAGATTTAAAATTCCGCCCGTCCTGATTGATTGCTGATCGAGGTTTTCAATAACTGACACTACCTTAAAAAAACTGGGACTCCTTAAACGGATATAATTAAGTGTCAACAGGTTCATATGCGCAGTTGTAATCTCACTGGCAGTCAGATTCGGATTATCTGCAGAAGCTGCGGCAAAAAACTCCTTAATTACTGCTGAAATTAGAATTAAATCTTCAAGCACTGCAAAAAATGCCAGTTCATCAACCTGATCAGCAGATTTTTCGACGTATAGATTAATACTGTTTAAACTGGCATTCGGGACTGCCGGCGAAGAATTTGCAAACGAAGGATCAAGGCCAAGTGATGCCAGGGCTTCCTTTTTATCCTCCAAGGTACCGCCAATCATTTGCACAAAAGGATCAAGTACATCGCGTACTATCTTTACAAATTGCTGCAAAAGGTTTTTGTCGCTGGCCATTTTAGCTTAACGTGGGTGGTAAATCGGTTGTAGGTTCCAACGATGCATTGTGCTGTGTGTAACACTTGGGTTCGGCGTACAAATCATCGTCTGGTAGCCTATGCCAAAACTGATGTTCTACTGATAATTTTCCCGATTCCCGTTTAATTTGCACCCTTCCGATATTCGATGACCACACCACTCTCCGAGCTATATTGTTTTCAAATGCCTGCTGATGACGTTCAACCACTTTTACATAGCCGTCTTTTAACGAGACCGCCGAATTAAAATCGATATCCGGGGTTATGGTATCAATACGAATATTTTCCGGACGGGAATCCGGCGCATCAGTGTCCGGACGTAAATCGGTCAGAATATTTATCCGCCATGACCAATCGGGTGCAGGAGATGCAGTAGCTCCCGGAAACCAACCCTGGGGCGAGAGTACTACCGGGTTTTTATGCCGCCGCATTTCGTTTCGCGGCGATATGCTTCCGCTTACATTCACCACTTTATTCATCCAACCAAGTCTTTCTGCCGGGAAATAAGCGGCCGACTGAAGCTGTTGGAGTCTTCCGCTGATAAGAATATGCTGGTTCCCAAGCTTATCCGATTCGTTTTTACAGGCACTTGAAACCAACTGAACAACTCTTGTTTTAGAAGCTCCTTTAAAATAATCAAGCACCGTGCTTAATCCAAAATGAACATCACCTGATAAAAGAACGATGCGCTTATATTTTTCAATCCGCGCCAGAAAGCTTTCAAAAGCTGCAAAATTTAATGCCCAGGCTTCGGTGTCAGCGAAGACATTGCTTGCCATTGAACTGATGAGCGGTTGGATGAGTTCTTCAAAAACGGCCAGCCCTAAAACCGGAGCCGGTGAAACGATAAAGACAACTTCCGCACCCACTGGTGGTGGAGTGTTGGGTAGTTGCTCCATTAGTGCATCAGGAGACATTAAGCCAGGCGAACCGTGTCGGGTCTCATAAACTCTTCTAGTTCTAGTGTCTAAAAAATAAGTTGTCGTAGGACCCGTCGGCACATTAAAGTGCCATTTGACTTTAGGCGTGTTGCCATCAAAACCAAGTAATGCGTCAATACTGTTAGCGATGGCTAATGAAGGCCCTTCTGTGGCACCTAGACCCGCAAACTCTTGTATCTTACTTATTATTGCAGCGTTATCACCTGTCTTAAAGTTTAGCGGATCGTTACCCCAAGCCTGAAAAAGCGTGTATGCCATCAATCCATTTCGAATAATATTAACGCCCAACGGATGACTTAGAACTTGGTCTCTCCAGTCTTTGGTGATATACCAATCATCGGTTATTTCGTGATCATCGAGTATCATGTAAACAGGAACATTAGCCAATATCCGAGCAATCCGTGGAAGATTATCTCTAAACTCAATTACATTCTTAATCTCCTTTTTTAACCGCTGTTTCCTTTTACCTTCCCAGCGGTTCCGTTTTTCATTCGAGGTATGATTGAATATCTCTTTTTCATCAGCATTCATCAGTAGGTCGCGCATATCAACAGCACTGTCGTCGATTGCGCTCATCAACCCAGCAAAAATCAAATCAATGGCCGCATCGCTAATTTCATCTTTCAGGTTAGCCAGTTCATCTGGCAACAAATGATTTGAAAAGGAGAACAGATACATCGCTACAAATTCATGAAATGCAATGAGATGATTGTCATTATCCTCGCTACTGAATTTTGCCGACTCCCGCATTAAGGTGCACCGAAGATTCGGTGGAAAGTTAGTCAAATTGGCATTAACAGTTTTACTGTTCGTTACCATTACCTTTTCTTCGAAGAGATCACCAAACAAAGCCTTTCCCCGAACGGATAAATGCGGCAATACCATCATAGGAACATCATCAGCATAAATCTGGTCACCGGTCAGGAAAAGCTGATGAGGGCGCTTTTTGGGTTCAAGAATGTTGCTGTTAATCAGAAAGTCAAGTGCAGCAAGCCCATCTTTGCCTATACCATGCATTTTTCTGCAGGACCCATGAATCAAAACTATGTCTTCGAGGTTTGTAGGACAAAGAGAAAACGATGGAAACTGTCCTTCCTTGAACCCAATAGCCATATTCGAAAACCGTGATGTAATTGGGTTGGTTTGATCGGCCAAAAGTCCCAGTGATTTCAAATCCCTTAACTCACCCAAATTTCTGTCAGTAAAACGAATATTGTAGGAGTAAATTATATTAGGAACCAATGGAAGCTTCGGGGCTTCAATGACAAGTGCAATATAAGCAATATGGAAATGGGTACCGATACGGTCAGTATTAATGCTAAAAGTGTAATCTGGGGGAATTTCAGGCTCATACACGTCACTTGTTTTCTGTGTTTTAATCACTTCCGACCATAGATTAAGTTCCACATGTTGCGGCTCCGAAAACGCCATCCAAATAGCAACCAACCTTGGTTCTACTCTTCGGAGAATGGGGCCTGCTAAAATAATCGGAAGCTCTGGCATACGTTTATTTAATCCGTTAGCTTTATTTCATGCAGACCGGTAATCATCGTTAGGATGTCGGTCGGATGTGTACGATGCTTTAATTCGTTCATGTACTCTCCATTTTGTCAGTTTTTGTTTCGACAATGTGAATTTCATTGATTACAACATATTCACCCTCCAAACTTTGTGCAGGATTAGATTTGAGTAGTTTCCGGCGCAGCCGCCAAAACCACAGGCCAAAAGAAAGCCCGCCGAATAGAAACAAAGGAAAAAAAATGGAGAAAAAGAAAGCACTTAAAAACGCTAAAATGACAAAGAAAGGAGCCAGGATTAAATAAATTACCCAGCGGCTAACAGGAAAGATACGCACAGCCTCGCCGCCCTCCCCTTGCTTTAAGGAATACCGGAATTTTATCTCACCACGGTCTTCTGTCATATCGCACCCACCTAACCTGATTTTAACCAGGCTTGTTTTTAAGTTAGATTTGGAACAGCACTAGGTAAAACGACTATCAATTTACAATCATGTAAGCTAACGACCATACTGGGTTTAACTATGCGCCTGGAAATAAATAAATGTCAACAATTATTTTTGACAATAGTGTAAGTTTATTAACCTCAGGCATAATCCAGATTCTGCATTGCTACCAAAATTACCTTAACCGCTATCCCACCTGCACAAAACGCCCTTCCGATGGCATCCCATTGTTTTTTACAATAAAAAGCATATAAAAACCCGGCGGTGCAATATTGCCGTTGCCTGGCGCTAAAGACGTGAGGCTACTGGCTGTACGATTTTGGATGGGCAGCTTGATATAACGCTGGCCAGAATCAGTATGGTGCGTCACTGAAATTGGGGCGAGCAACACAACCGCACCAATATCAGCCGCATCGGGTGTATCAATAGCAAATGGATTCCCGAATGTCAGCGCTGCGGGGGCATTAGTAATAATGGGTTGGCTGGCTCCAGTCAAATAGCCGGGCGTATAAAGCTCCATTGTGTGCTGATCGGGATCAGCCGTTCCTGGGGCAACACCACCTGTGGAAAATACCCGCCCATCAGGCAACAAAATACACACAGAATGATATTGCCGCTGGAAGCTGAGTACAGCAGCAGTTGTGTAAGTATTAGTCTCCGGATCATATAGCTCAGTAGGTAAAACAGGGGTCGGCGACCATTTTTGGCCATTACTGTGGCCACCTATAATCAGGATTTTACCATTGGGCAATACGACCGCATTCACGTTGGTACGGGCAAAATTCATATCCTTGAGCCGTTTCCAACTGGCACCGGCAATTCCACCTGTAAATTCGATAACCTCTGCACTTTGGTTATTTTTCGCCGTTGCCACACCACTGACACCGCCGCCAAAAACAAATAGTCGGGTACGTGGCGGTGAAACAGTGGTATCAATCATCATCAGGCTCATGCCCTCTTGACGGTCGTAAAATTGTTGTTGCCCGTAATCTGTCCAGTTACCTGCCGTCGGCCCGGTGAGGGTCAGATAGGCGGTTTGTGTGCCTGATGCACCACTCCAACCGGTGCGGGAATTAAAAATTTCACCAGACGGTAACAAATGCATGCCTGGATAAAGTTCTCCGAAGGCGCGATTCGCCCCGCTGATAACATTCCAAGCACCTGCACCATCAAAAACCTCCACCTCTTCAGCCAACGGACTGTTTCCTGAAAAGGCCAACACCCGCCCGTCATCAAGCCGTAAAGCCGTCGGATACCAACGAGCATGAGCCATGCTAGCTGCCGGGGTGAAACTGCCGGTATCAGGATTAACAGGGTCGGGCGTAAATAAATAGCAGCGGTTGTTAGTATGCCCACCACCATTGGTATCCCCACCAATGATAAGAAGCCGCCCGTCGGACAAAAAGGCATGGCCGCTACAAAAGAAATCTTCGGGCAAAGGAATAGTAGGTGGGGTCATCAGCTTGGTGGCAGGGTTCCAAATACGCGCCTGCAACGGATAATTCCGTTCGGCCGCCCCCGAGAAAACCAGCACGCGCCCATTCGCCAGCAACGCACCGTGTACAATGAAAATGGGAGAGTTGGCCAGCAATTCCCAGCTGTCATTCCCTTCACCCTTACAGGTATGTAAATCCACATCAGGGCACTGTTGCAAACGAATTTTCGGCAGGTGGAAACAGATTTTTTCCATCTCGTGGTCGGTCAATTCTACTTCCTGTATCGCCCGCACTAGACCCGCCATACCTTGCATCATGTGCATTTCGACGTGGCAATGCAGTAAAAAATCGCCTTGCAATTTGTATTTCCGCCGTTTCAACACCTTCGCCAAACTTATAAGGTAAGGGGCTTTAGTGGCCATTGACAAATAGCTGGC
>NZ_FUKJ01000210.1 GCF_900163745.1 Crenothrix polyspora | reverse complement strand
GTTGACGTGGCCAGTATCGGTGATGCCCATGCCAAGTCGCAAGGCGCACTGGTGTACACCTATCAAAATGGTGCCAGCGAAGTCTATAAACGGCTGGTGGTTAGTCAGGACAAAAAACAGTTGCTGGGTGCAGTGTTGGTCGGTGAAGTATCCGGTTACGGCACTCTATTGCAGTACTGCCTGAACGGTATCGAATTGCCGGAAAACCCCGATTCACTGATTTTGCCGCACCGTTCCGATGAATCGGTTGGCTTGGGGCCGGATGCCCTACCGATGTCGGCACAAATCTGTTCTTGCTACGATGTGACCAAAGGCGCAATCTGTCAGGCCATAGAAGCCGGTTGTACGTCGCTCGGTGCGTTAAAGGCAGAGACGAAAGCGTCTAGCGGTTGCGGCGGTTGCTCGGCACTGCTCAAATCGGTGATGGACTGTGAGTTGACCAAGCAGGGTATTGCCGTCAGCACCGATATTTGCGAACACTTTCCCTACACCCGCCAGGATCTGTATAACCTTGTGGTCGTCGAGCAAATCAAGACTTTTGATGACCTGCTGGAAACGCACGGCAAAGGCAGCGGCTGTGACATCTGTAAACCCGCCATCGGCTCTATTCTGGCCTCGTACTGGAATGAATACGTGTTGGCCAAAGAACATTTGGGTCTACAAGATACCAACGATACCTTTCTGGCCAATATGCAAAAAGACGGCACTTACTCGGTCGTACCGCGTATTACCGGCGGGGAGATCAGCCCCGACATGCTGATTGCGCTCGGCCAGGTCGGTAAAAAATACAAGCTTTACACCAAGATTACCGGTGGCCAGCGCGTGGACTTGTTTGGTGCGCGGGTCGACCAGTTACCGCACATCTGGAAAGAATTGATTGATGCGGGCTTTGAATCAGGTCATGCTTATGGCAAATCCTTACGCACGGTTAAATCCTGTGTCGGCAGTTCGTGGTGTCGCTATGGAGTTGACGATAGCGTGGGCTTGGCGATAGAGTTGGAGAACCGTTACAAAGGCTTGCGCTCGCCGCATAAGCTCAAATTTGCAGTTTCTGGTTGTACCCGCGAGTGTGCCGAAGCGCAAAGTAAAGATGTCGGCGTGATAGCCACGGAAAACGGCTGGAATCTATACGTGTGCGGCAATGGTGGCATGAAACCACGCCATGCCGATTTATTTGCCACCGGCCTGGACAAGGAGACCTTGATCAAATACATCGACCGTTTCCTGATTTTCTATGTGCGCACGGCAGCGCGTCTACAACGTACTTCCGTTTGGATGGAAAACATGGAGGGCGGCTTGGATTATCTAAAATCAGTGGTGATTGATGACAAGCTGGGGCTGTGCGAGCAACTGGAACAACAAATGACCTATGTCATCGACACCTATCAATGCGAGTGGAAAACCACGATTGAAGATGAAAACAAGCTAAAACGCTTCCGCCATTTTATCAACAGCGACCAACCCGACGATAACGTGGTATTCGTTGAAGAGCGCGGCCAAATTCGCCCAGCGGACGATGAAGAACGCAAACATTTCAAAATTATGGAGGTGGCTTAATGATGCCCTGGAAAGATGTCTGTAGTGCGGATGATTTGCAACCGGATTCGGGTGTATGCGCTTTGGTTGCCGGTCAACAGGTGGCGGTTTTTTATAGGCTCAAAGAGCAGGCGGTTTATGCCATCCATAACTACGACCCCATCGGTAAAGCCAATGTGCTGTCGCGTGGCATGATAGGTGATGTCAAAGGCGAGCCTGTGGTGGCATCTCCGTTATACAAGCAGCATTTCAGCTTAAAGACCGGTGTTTGCATTGAAGATGAGCAGATTTCTGTTGCTGTGTATCCGGTACGACTCCATAACGGCAGGGTAGAAATACAGGTAACGCTATCAAATAGTGGCGAGATGAAAACGTCTATTGATGAAGAGGCCAGCGCATGAAAATCGACTACTACATCGCGGATGTTTTTACCACACAACTGTTTAACGGGGCGCAAATTGCCGTATTTCCTTACGCCGACGGCTTAAGCGATGCCACTATGAATCTGCTGGCCAGGGAGTTGAATTTATCGGAAACGGTTTTTGTCTTTCATCCAGACGCTAGCGACAACACCCGCAAGATGCGTGTGTTCACCCCTAAAAAGGAAGTCGATTTTGCTGGGCACCCTATTATCGCAACGGCATACATTCTTGGTTTGTGTGGTGATATTACCTTAACTGAGAAAATTACAAACATTGTTTTGGAACAAAATATTGGGGCGATTAGCGTCAGTGTTACGGCAGTTGATGGTAAACCTACCTTTGTACAATTTGCCCGTAAAGTGACTTCGATCATCGACCGTTTTGCACCGACCGATGATGAATTATCCAGCTTTCTAGGCATCAAGCAATCCGAGTTGGATCATAAAAAATACTCGCCGCGCCTGGTGTCTTGTGGCTTTCCATATTTGATCGTGCCGGTGTGGAATTATGATAGCGTCAGACACGCCAAATTTAACAGCGCGGCGTGGAGCCAATCCATTGCCCCGCAAACCGCCGCGCAGGAAATTTTATTGTTTGCACCGAAAACGCCGTTTGCGGATTCTGATTTTAATGCGCGATTGCTAGGGCCGCATATTGGCCTGTATGACGACCCTCCGATAGGGTCTGCCATGCCTGCATTTGCATCATACCTGTGTTCATTTGAACATACCCAGAAAGGCACGCATGTGTTTGCGGTTGATCGGGGCGATGCCGAGAGTCGGCGCAGTGTGATCAATCTGGAAATGGATAATAAAGGTCTTGAGCAACTGGCGTTGCGGGTCGGTGGTGCGGCCGTATTGTTTGCCCAAGGTACGATTGATTTGCCGGATTGATTTCAAAAGCGTTGTCCACGAAAAGCACGAAAAAAATCAAAAGTTGTAGGGTGGGCAACGCTTTTATGCCCACGCGGAATGAACAAGAGTTTAATAATCGGTGGGCAGGAAGGCGTTGCCCACCCTACCTGTTGCCACCAACGTGGACGAATAAACCTATGCTATTTGGACGTTACAAAAAAAATCCCATCAAAATGGCCGACAAGGGCGTGGTCGACTG
>NZ_FUKJ01000195.1 GCF_900163745.1 Crenothrix polyspora | reverse complement strand
GCGCGTAACATAGCATCCCACAGCAACCCAGCCCCCAACTTTTGCCCCTGAAAACCACTGCCAACGGCAAGCCGCCCTAATCTGGCAACGGGAACTGACGGATAACGTGGCAGGCATTTTATAATATCTTCCGGCATATCTTTTAAAGGGATGCCGCCCGCTGCCAGCGTATAATAACCCGCAATGCGACCAGTGGCCGTCTCCACCGCCACATAACACGCCGCCGCCCGCCGCCTTACATCTTGTGTCACCTGTTGCAAAAAATAACGGTCTAACGCCTCCACACCACAGGAAAACCCTTGTCGGTTATGGCTATCCGCCAAAACCTCAATATTAAACTGCTTCGTCACTACGAACCGAACAACTGCGCGTGAGCATCTTTAGCACGTACCAATGCCGGAGACAGTGGTGGCGGGTTGAGCAAGAGCTCAACAAAATGCCGTTGGTCTTCCGAAGAAAGACGGATGAGGCTAGTTTCCTCAATCGTGCGGCGTGCCGCAGCTTGAGCGGCGGACACCACAAAGTCACTCACACTACGGCCTTCAAGCTCAGCAGCCCGCTTAACAATGGCCAGCGCATCGGGTGCAATGCGGGCTTCGATTCTGGATGTACGTATGGTTTCGTGTGGCATTATCATTCCTCTTTTTTATAATGTACGTCATAAAACCGTACATTGTCAAATATTCCTATTTTTAGTTTTATGCTGCAATTCTCGCAGCCATACCAAATACTGACAATAACAACGCCTCATCCCGTTCGCCCAGATTATTTTTATCTTTCTTAGGCCCATATTTGGTGTAAAATCGCACCATAAATGCACCCAAAAGGAGGATATGATGACACGACAAAGTATTTCATTTACTACACCTAACAATAAGTGGTTAAACCATCTGCTTGAACGCGAGGAATATTCCAGCAAAAGCGAGATTGTAAACGACCTGATACGAAAGGCACGAGCGCAGCAAGATGAGATTGAACTGATCCGTACCAGGCTAATTATGTCAGAGAAGAGTGGATTTATTAACCAGACCACTGAGGAAATCCGAGCAGAATTCAAGGATGAGTTACGGCACAATGGGGAATTATAAAATCACACAAGATCCTCAGACGCATCTATAATCGAGGTATTCGAGCCGCGTAGGTCGGGTTGATGCTATTCCAACCCAACATTTATTACCTGTATGCGTGGGCTACGAAAAAATATAACAAGTTTTTATTTAATATTAATATGTTGTATCAACGATAAAGCTGTTAGCCCAACGTCTAAAATATCTGTTTTTTGATGTAAACCAGGCACCCTTCAAAAGTAGTGAACAGTTTACGAAAGAATCATGCCAATTTTGTGGGCATGTCTTTCTATTAAAGTTTCATAACGCAATGATTAAATACGGGTTAAATATATAAACCAATCTGTATAAAGGTTTTTGCCGGTTTGAATTGTTCACTATTTTTATGCATAAAATGAAGGGTGCCGTAAACCACATAATTAATATGCTGTACTTTTTGTAGTGAAATATTTTTGGCTAAATTATTTATTTTTGCCTATCCATGTACCTTCCCTGCAAAGCCATTATAATAAACATTGACTACAAAAAACTGGGTATCTATTCACAATGGCCACTATCACTTTTGACACCCTTGAGTTGGTAGACAAGCTAAAAACGGCGGGATTTGCACCTGCACAGGCGGAAGCTGTTGTACGTGTCATTTCTGAAGCACAAAGTACCTTGGTATCCAACCAAACACTAGACCACCGCTTAAAAGAAACAGAATTACGTTTTGATGCCAGATTTGAACGCATTGATGGTGAATTAAAACTGAACAGATGGATGCTGGGTGTACTGCTGGCAGGTATTATATCCTTAGTGTTGAAGGCGTTTTTTTAGCAATCAGTTCAAATGTTGGGTTGGCAAAGCATCACCCAACCTCATATCCGTTTGTATTGGCTGTGATTACAACCCCAACATCACATCCAATGCCTCAGACAACGTGGCTACTGCATAAATTTGCAAACCTGCAATAGCGACTTTAGGCGCATTAGCTTTAGGAATCACCGCTATTTTAAAACCATGCTTTACGGCATCACTCAGCCGTGCCTGACCATTACCTACCGCCCTGATTTCACCACTCAAGCCCAACTCGCCAAAAAATAACACCTGCTGGGGAATAATCTTATTTTTTAAACTGGAAACCACACTGACCACAATGGCCAAATCGGAACTGGTTTCGGTGATTTTAATGCCGCCGACCACGTTCACGTAGATTTCTTCCTGTGCGGTAAACACATTGCCATGACGTGTCAACACAGCAAGCAGCATGGCAAGACGGTTTTGATCTATGCCTACCGCCAAACGCCTGGGATTACCATACTGGCAGGCGATAACCAATGATTGAATCTCCACCACCAAAGGCCGTGTACCTTCCCATAACACCGTCACCACACTGCCTGTACACGGTGTTTGCCGATTCAAAAACAAGGCGGAAGGATTTTTGACTTCTTTAAGCCCGACACTGTCCATGATAAAAAATCCCAACTCACCGACACTGCCAAAACGGTTTTTATCGGCACGCAAGATCCGAAACCGCGCATCATCTGTGGATATCAACATTACTTGGGTATCGACAATATGGCTTAACGTCATAGGCCCAGCCAACGATTGATCTTTGGTAACATGGCCGACCATAAAAACACACAGATTATGCCGCTTGGCGTATTGGGTCAAAAAACTGGCCGATTCCCGAACCTGCGACACCGTTCCCGGTGCCGAATCGTTATCTTGGGTGTACACCACCTGAATGGAATCAATCACTAGAATATGCGGCTTAATCTCATCCAAAACCTCACAAATAGCCTGCACCGAAGTTTCAGCCAGCATCATGATATGATCGGCTGGCAACTTAAGCCGGTGCGCCCGCTCGGCAATTTGCTGCAAAGATTCTTCACCCGACACATACAACACCCGCTCACCGCGTACCGCCATACTGGCCACCGCTTGCAGCAGAATAGTACTTTTGCCTGTGCCCGGCGCACCTCCTATCAATATCACGCCACCGCGCACCAACCCGCCACCTAACACACGATCAAACTCTGACATGCCGGTAGAAATACGTTCGGTATGGGTTACGTTAACTTCAGAAAGTAACTTAACTTCAGAACGGCCACCGGCATAACCTACTGCCCGCTGATTGCGGTCACTGACAGCACCCAGCTTAATTTCCTTGATGGTATTCCATTCACCGCAACTGGTACATTGCCCATTCCAGCGCGGAAAATCCGCGCCACAGCGCTCGCACACGTAGCTGGTCTTCAGTTTTTTAGTCATGAAACGCCATCAGACTACGCCCTTGGGTTTTTAACCAGCGCCGACGCTGTTTATAATCCGGCAAATGTTCAGTCACCAAATCCCAAAATTGCTGGGAATGATTTCTGACCTGAATATGGCAAAGCTCATGCACCACCACATATTCCAGCACTTCTGGCGGCGCTAGAATCAGTAACCAGTTGATATTGATATCGCCATGAAAACCACAACTGCCCCAACGGCTTTTTTGCGACTTAATGGTTATGGATCGGGGAAACAGCTTGTTTTTCTCAGCGTGTTGACTGACGGCGACTTGCACCTGCTCTAAAGTTTGTTTTTTCAGCCATTGCAACAAGGCTTTTTTAATGGCTTCGCCTTGCTGTTCGACCAGCAGGCTATCGGGTAGATGCACTATAAAATGATCGGTAAACTCGATTTTTAAGCGTTTTAATTTTGTAGCTTGAATCAACAATTTACAACCTTGGCCTCGATATAGAATTTCCGTCTCATCCGTGTACACATCGGGTATGGGACTGCTATGTGGCTCGGTTATTTGCGCTATTTTCGCCAGGGTCTGCTCTATCCACTGGCGTTTTTCCTGCACAAACTGGGCGATGCGTTTTTCTGACACACCCGCTATCGGCGCAACCACTTCAACTTTGCCCGGCTTGACAACAATACGTACACGGGTCGCACGCGCACTGCGTTTTATCTGATAAGCAAAAGGTAGATTAGATGGCATAAATGGGAAGGCTTGATAATAAACAGTGGGGCAGATAGACAACTTTAACCCTCTAAAAAATCTGCGTTTCCAATCTTTAAAGACACTTGTCGAGAGCATTGCGTTACTGCGGATTAGCTAACTCAAAAAATCGACCCGCCATATCGTTATTTTTAAAATAAGTGGTTGTCGCCCATTTAATGTGGTACTGATTCGTTTTGCGTAAATCGTTATTGACAAATACAGCACCCGTTACATTGGACAAAGCCATATTGACGTTATACAGCACTGACTCAATAATGGTCGCCCGATACAGGTTTGCTTTAAAAAACGACGCACTTGTGCCGTAAAACTTATGGAGTGACGCATAGTTAAAAACAGCGGCATCAAAGTTTGAATCTTGGGCATTGGCAAAATCCAGCACGGCCATTTTAAAATTACCCTTTGAAAAACGCCCCGAAACAACTGCATGTGACAAGTCAGCAAGTTCAAAATTTGAACCTGCTGCATTGACGTTTTTAAACACAAAGCCACGCATGTTAGCGCGGTAAAAATTAGCCTTCATGGCCAGGCCTTTAACAACTGCTCCGGTCAAATCACAGCCTGTAAAGTTTGCCCCTGAAATATCACCTTCAAAGCTGGCATATCTTAAATCCTTGCGCCCCACAAAGCTTTGGCCGCGAAAATCACCTATAAACTCTTTATGCTCAACAACTGGCGCGGATATCTCGCCCACTGCGATTGCATTAGTTGATAGCGACAATAAAAAAGCGATAAACAATTTTTTCATAAATTTTGACTCCTTCATTAAAAGTCCACGGAAAGCACAAAAGACACAAAAAATTTTCGGGAATAATTCTTTTTTACGACAAAATATCCATACTTTTCCGTGTTTTTTGTGCCGTTTAAAAGCGCCTACTTTGGGTTTCCGTGGATAGATAAAAACACTGTACCTTATTTTTTAGACGACTGAGTGGTGACCCAATAACCCAATGGCTCACAATGCCAAAAACACCAGGACAATACTCACTAACCCCAAAACAAACACAAAACCCAGTGAAATAACACCCAACACCAACATAAACGGATTAATCAACGTGCTGATACTGATATACGAACCGACTAATTCTCGCGTCTCTCTAAGCATAAAACCCACCGACCACAACCCTTTAGTCGCGCTTAAAAAACTCAGTTTAGACACTTTGTCGGCACGAATACCCTGTACAGACTCACGAATTTCATCTTTGGCATCGCCCATCATTTGACCGGCAATAGTGGGTAAATCTTTCAATTCTTCCAGTGACCACCAAAAGCGCAACAGAATCAGCACCGGCACTGCTGCCAAGCCGACAATAGACAAGCTAACGAGCAACGAAAAATGCTTGATAACCCCTAACCAGATTCCGATCCAGATTAATGTCAATACCCCAACGATAAGCACAAAACGCAGCTTATCCGCCACACTATCAACCAAGGGCAAAAGCCGCGTAAACAATGCCAGTAAATGCTGCTTCTTTTCCGATGTTGTCTCGAAAGGATGTTGTTCTGACATAAAATCATTTACCTGAAGTTGCTGGTATCGTTTAATTTTAGCACTTTTATCATCGTCGCTTGCACGCTGAAAAAAATAGCACCACATCCCACGCTGTTAGAGTCATCATCTCCCGTAAAATAAGTAGCTAGCGGTGCGCTGACTTTTTTGAATACTCAGGTACAATTGAAAAAAACTTACCTTTCGCCTGGCTTTTTTATCAATGAACAAAGACTTATTTATCTACGATACTGAGCGTTTTAACCGTATTGCCTCATACGATGTACTGCAACAAGGTCTAGCTTATTTTACTGAGCAGCGCGTGTTAGTACTGGATAGACAAGACCATACCCTCACCGCTCAAGTAGCAGACGGCGATGCTAACACCCCTCCCCATGCGGTAGAATTAACGCAAAGTACCGGCGGCAAATTAGTCGTCCAGTGTGATTGCAATGCTGAAAACAACGTGTGTAAACATGCCATTGCCGCACTACAAAGCTATACCGCCCAGGCTGAGCGATATGACAGCCATATCGCAAATGCCGCGCATGAAATGCTACAGAACTGTATTAAAAAAGCTCAAAACGAAGTCAGGGTTAAATTAATCAGCGGCAATCTGGGATTTGGCATCTGGCAAGCAACATCAACCCATCCTGATCCACACGCTTATCAAGTCCACATCCGCTCATTAGACCAACGCGCCAATTACTGCAACTGCCCGGATCTAATACGCCATCGCCTTGGCACTTGCCAACATATTGAAGCCGTGTTGCATTACGCACAAAGCAAGCTGGACTACAACACATTTAAAGCAGCAGGCACACCGGTTTCATTTGTGTATCTCGCCTGGGAAGACAATAAGCCGGTCATTCGCCTGCACCCCATAGCCACTATAAGCGATGACCTCAACGCTATTTGTGCGGATTTTTTTGCCCCCAACAAAACGTTTACTGGTCATTTACCAGGCGATTTTTTTCGCTTTGCCGAACATGTTTTCAGTCGCGAAGATTTTCATATCGGCGAAGATGCCCAGCACTACGCACAGCAATGCGTAAAACGTGAAGCGCAAACCATTCGTACAGAGCAAATCAGCCAGGACATTCTGAGTAGCAACGGCGTAATTCCCAGCCTTAAAGCCCGTTTATTCCCTTATCAAACAGAAGGAGTCGCTTTTTTAGCCTCGCGCGGTAGAGCAATACTGGCCGACGACATGGGCTTAGGCAAAACCGTGCAAGCCATTGCGGCAGCATCTTGGCTAGTGAGTCATGGCGACGTTAAAAAAGTATTGATCGTTTGCCCTGCGTCTTTAAAATACCAATGGGCACGGGAAATCAAAAAATTCACCAGCCACGCCTCGCAAATTATTCAGGGCAATGCCGAACAACGCGCCCTGCAATATCAGTCTGATGCCCTGTTTATTATCGTCACTTATGAAGTGCTGATGCGTGACCTTAACCTCATCAGCGCAGAGCTTGCGCCTGACCTGCTCATTTTGGATGAAGTCCAACGCATCAATAACTGGCGTACCCGCATCATCCCCAAACTGAAACGCATACCCTACCCGTATATATTCGTGTTAAGCAGCTTGGCGCTGGAAAGGCATCTGGAGGATGTGTACAGCCTGTTACAAGTGGTAGATGCACAGCTTCTGGATCCCCTATGGCGGTATCTACCGGATTATCAAATTACCGATGACCAAGGCAACGTCATCGGCCATCGTAACCTGCCTGCCTTGCATAAGCGTATCGCTCCCGTGGTGTTGCAACGGTCGCACAGTGAAATAAATACACAGTTGCCAGAAAAAACCGAAGTACGCCTTGATGTGCCGCTAGATAAAAAACAGCGCGAATTGCACGACGCCGCCATGTCCA
This sequence comes from Crenothrix polyspora, assembly GCF_900163745.1. Classification (GTDB taxonomy): domain Bacteria; phylum Pseudomonadota; class Gammaproteobacteria; order Methylococcales; family Methylomonadaceae; genus Crenothrix; species Crenothrix polyspora_B. The sequence continues at coordinate 4,112 of NZ_FUKJ01000195.1, read as the reverse complement.
CCGCAAACCAACTGGCTCAGCTTGCAACACGACGGACATTAACGCCCGGTGAACAACACGGCTTGATGGCAGCATTGCAACAAGCGCGTATGGCCTGTAATGCCGCCGGGCTGATTGACAAGGAAACGCAAGGTTCGCCGAAACTGCATGAGCTAGCGCACCTGCTGGAAGATCTCTGCCTACACAATAAACATAAGGCCGTTATTTTTTCGCAATGGGCGCTAATGACCGAAATGGTCGAAACCTTGATCCAACACATGGGCTTGACCTGTGTGCGCTTGCACGGCACCATCAGCAATGAAAAACGTGCTGAATTGATTAAGCGCTTTCAAAAAGATAACACGACACCGGTGCTTATCTCTACGGATGCCGGTGGGGTGGGATTAAACCTACAGTCGGCAACGGTACTGATTAACCTGGATATGCCGTGGAATCCGGCCATTTTAGATCAACGCATTGCCCGCGTACACAAACCCGGCCAAAAAAATAATGTCCAAATATTTTCGATGCTGGCTGAAGATTCTTACGAACAACAGGTCACCAAGCTGGTAAAAAGCAAACGCGATTTGTTTGATAATATTATCAGCCCAGAAAGCGCCGAAGATGTGGTTGGCGTTTCCAAAAAAATGCTGCAAACCCTGATCGATGCGCTAACCAACAATACCGTTAGCCTGGACAAGCATCGCGACACCCCGCTCCAATCGGTTGCATTAAAAGCGACACCGACAACTGTAACACTTGCAGAAACCGAAGATGACCTGAAAATTCGGCAACTACTTGAAAGCATACAGGCGGTTTTTAGGTATCGTATTCAACGGGTGCAGGGTTCGGTAAAGGGTGTATTAGTCGTCGTTAACCCGACTAACAGTAGCGATGAAGACAGCGCACAACAGCTGTCAAAATGTACTGTGCCTGTTGGCGTTATCGACACCAAGGCCTTGGCCAGCTTAAAGCGTTTGCAGGCATTTTCTACACTGGCTGCATTGCCACTATTATATGAAGCGAATAGTGCATCAACTATTAATCCACTGACTCAATTAGCCAACGCCAAACTGCGCTCGGCAAATATTTTGCTGACGCAAAAATGTACGGCGGGGGTTTTGGATTTACTGGCTTCAGCCATATTGTTACAGGCCGCCGCCATTACGGGACAGTTCCAGGCTCCAACAAGCGATACAGTGACCGTATGGCTTTATAACGAAATACTGCCGCAGCAACTGTTAACCCAAGAACAAGCTGCCACCATAATACGTGTGGTATCGTTACAGCAAAGTCAGGATGTACCGTTTGACTTGATTAAACAAGCGGCGACTGATGCCGAATTACTGTGTTCGCCGCTTAGTTAACACTCACAGATCAATAATGCGGCGGTGTTTGATCAACGTGCTCGTCATTGTTATTTTGATTAAAAAGACTTTTAAGGCGTTCGCTCAATACCCTGCATGTTGCATTCAAACGGTCTATCTGCGCTTGCTGCTCACCAACCGTTTTATTTAAAGATTGCAGTAAATCCTCCTGATAAGCCGCTTTTATTTCCAATTCAATCAATCTGTCTGTATCCATAACAAGTCACTTTACCTTGTTGTTAATCACTATCTTGTTAAGTTTTTTATCCGCCAAAGTAACCTCCTCAACGGTACCGATTAAATCACCTGCTTGTGGCATCGCATTACCGGATTTAGAAATACGCGCCATCAACTTAACTGCTTTGAAATTGGATAACTTCATCTTCGGCATCATCGCGGTACTATCATCCAGGGTAACGGATAAAGGCAAATCAGAAACCTGCTTACGGACAATCGCCAGCGGCATTTTTGGCCCAGAAAGCGCCTGTGCATAAATAAATACTGTATCGTTAGGTTCGACGGATTGCTTTAAGGACGCATCCAGACTCACTGCTGCCTTAACGCTTACCTCAGTAGTCGCTGTCGCTTGAGAATTACTGGCTTGTTGAACGCTATCCACTTGCGGCACTACCGCATCCTTCGGCATTTGACTGGCTATTTTAGCCAACAATTCCTGGGTTTCTTTCTGGGCATCAGATCCTGCTGGCAATAAGCTTTCCAGCTTTTTCCATAGCAGCATTGCGCCCATAAAATCACCGGCTTGCGCTTTTGACATGCCCCCTAACCATAAGCCATTGAGATTATCAGGCTCCTGCGCCAAAGCTTTAAACACCAGTTCGGCGGATTTGCCGTCAATTTTTTCGTTGTTGGCAAACGCCAGCGCATCAGCATACATCAACATCACATCGGGTTTATCACCTAATAAGCGATGTGCATTGGCAAATGCTTCAACCGCTTTGGGGTATTGTTGTAAGACTTTATACGAGCGCCCCAGCATTAGCCAGCCTTCGCCATCATTAGGATTGGCCTTCATTTTTGCCGCAAGGCCTTCGACCATCTTGTTAATGGCCTCAGAGTCTGGCGCACTGGAACCGACGACAGCCACCTCTTCAACATGGTCTATCGCTTGTGGCGCACCTAATTTTAAGTACAACAATCCCGACAGTAACGGTATCCCTAAAGCCAGCACGTACACCATCCAGCGACCTTGCGTTTGCGCAGTTGTTACATGGCTTTCAATACCCAGATCGTCACCCAAAGCCTGTTTCAGCTCGGCGAGTTGCTCGTCATACAATGCCTGCGAAAGTCCACCCGACTGCAATTGCTCTTTTAATTCCGACAAACGATGCCGGGCAATCAGTGTGTTACGCTCGTCAAAACCGGCATCCTCTATAACCTGTATACGCCACAACGGTGGCAAAATAATCAAATACGCCACAATCAGCAGGACAACGATCAACAGTAAAAATATATTCAAGAGCCATCCCCTTCGTCCAGAAGACCGCTTATTTTCTTCTGCTGTTCAGAATTAATGATCACAGCCGTCGATAAACTTTTTCGCCGGCGTACCACAAAAAACACAGTTACCACACCCATTACCAAAAACAGCCCTGGCGCTAACCACAGCAAGGTGGTTTTGCCCTTGAATGGCGGCTTATACAACACGAAATCGCCATAGCGTTCGGTCATAAAATCGATAATATCCTGCTTGGATTTACCTTGTTCCAGCATTTCACCGACTTGTCTGCGCAAATCACCGGCCAGTTCGGCATTGGAATCGGCTATGGTCTGATTTTGACACACCAAACAACGCAGTTCTGAATTGATGCTTTCATAGGTTTTTTGTAACTCTGGCGTGGCCATCTGATGTGCATCCACCGCACCTGCTAAACACGGCAGCATAAGCAACACACCCAACGATAATATTTTCAGCATCACGCCTCCGCCTGCAATTTGGCAATCATCGGCAAAAACAGGTTCTGAATCTGTTCAGCATTGACAGGGCCGGTATGTTTATAACGCACAATACCCTGTTTATCAACAACAAAGGTTTCTGGCACACCGTAAACACCCCAATCGATACCAATACGGCCATCCTGATCCATAATGCTGACGTTGTAAGGATTACCCAAGCTCTGCAACCAGTTTTTGGCCGCCGCCGGATCGTCTTTATAATTCAAACCGATAATCGTCACCGCTTTTTGCCCCGAAAACTGGGTCAGCACTTCATGTTCCTCGCGGCACGATACACACCACGATGCCCAGACATTAAACAACCACACCTGGCCTTTTAAATCAGCGGGGCTTAAGTTTTGCGAAGGATCATCAAGTTTGGGTGCAGAAAACGCCGGTACGGGTTTGCCAATAAGGGGCGATGGAATTTCACTGGGCTTAAGCTTTAATCCCAATGCCAAAAAAATGGCCATCACCACAAAAATAAATAACGGAATAAGATATTTCAGCATCAATGGCTACCTGCTTTTTTAGGGGTGATGCGATAGCGCCTGTCGCACGCAGCCCACAGGCCGCCCATCGCCATAAAAATCGCACCCAGCCATATCCAGCGTATAAATGATTTGTAGTAAATACGCATACTCCATGCGCCTTTGTCATCTAGCGGCTCACCGATAGCGACAAACAAATCCCTGAACAGGTTCGCATCAATCGCAGCCTCTGTCATCGGCATGGTTTGCACGCGATACACACGCTTTGCAGGTTTTAGGGTGGCAATCTCTTTGCCGTCATGACTAACGGTGACCATGGCTT